>NZ_AZYA01000036.1:0-5608 GCF_000513015.1 Bifidobacterium sp. MSTE12
GGAATGTTTGCGGCGGCGTGTTACTCTCCCACACCCTGCCGGGTGCAGTACCATCACCGTGCCAGGCCTTAGCTTCCGGGTTCGGAAAGGGACCGGGCGTCACACCTGGGCCATGGCCACCGCAAAAACCACCACCGACGGCCCGGACCCCCAACGGGGACCCCGACCGGCCAAAAGGGAAAACCACCCACGCGCCGCCACCGGCGCGTGCCGTGACGGTCCGGGAACCGGACAGCGGACGCGAACACCGTTTCGTGACCACAGGAACAACGCTCCTTGTCGCCAACAATCCCGCAGCAGCAAAGACGCGGACCCACCCCCACACAAGAGCGGGGAATGGGATGCTATGTCGCCGTCGCCCGTTAGTACCGGTCGGCTCCACCCCTCGCGGGGCTTCCACCTCCGGCCTATCAAACACGTGTTCCACATGCGGGCTACAGGACCCCGAAGGGCCCAAGGAATCCTAATCTCGGAGCAGGCTTCCCGCTTAGATGCTTTCAGCGGTTATCCCTCCCGAACGTAGCCAACCGGCCGTGCCGCTGGCGCGACAACCGGCATACCAGAGGTTCGTCCACCCAGGTCCTCTCGTACTATGGGCAGGCCTCCCCAGGATTCCAACGAGCGCAGAGGATAGAGACCAAACTGTCTCACGACGTTCTGAACCCAGCTCGCGTGCCGCTTTAATCGGCGAACAGCCGAACCCTTGGGACCTGCTCCAGCCCCAGGATGCGACGAGCCGACATCGAGGTGCCAAACCATCCCGTCGATATGGACTCTTGGGAATGATCAGCCTGTTATCCCCGGGGTACCTTTTATCCGTTGAGCGATGCCGCGCCCGTGCGCCGGCACCGGATCACTATCTCCGACTTTCGTCCCTGCTCGGACCGCCGTCCTCGCAGTCAAGCCCGCTTGTGCGATTGCACTCGACACCCGATTGCCAACCGGGCTGAGCGGACCTTTGAGCGCCTCCGTTACTCTTTGGGAGGCAACCGCCCCAGTTAAACTACCCGCCAGGCACTGTCCCTGGCAAGGATGACTTGCCGAGGTGAGACGTCAAACGAGAACAGAGCGGTATTTCACCTTGCGGCTCCGCGCGGGCTGGCGCCCGCGCCTCGAAGCCTCCCGCCTATGCTACACAATCCGCGACTGACGCCAATACCAAGGTATAGTAAAGGTCCCGGGGTCTTTTCGTCCTTCTGCGCTTAACGAGCATCTTTACTCGTACTGCAATTTCGCCGAGCTCCTGGTCGAGACAGCGGGGAAGTCGTTACGCCATTCGTGCAGGTCGGAACTTACCCGACAAGGAATTTCGCTACCTTAGGATGGTTATAGTTACCACCGCCGTTTACCGGGGCTTGAATTCACCGCTTCACCCCCAAGAGGGGCTGACGGATCCTCTTAACCTTCCGGCACCGGGCAGGCGTCAGTGCATATACAGCGGCTTACGCCTTCGCATGCACCTGTGTTTTTGGTAAACAGTCGCTACCCCCTGGTCTGTGCCACCCCCACACGCTCCCGGAGCATGTCCGTTCACCCGCGGGGGTCTCCCTTATGCCGAAGGCACGGGAGCGGTTTGCCGAGTTCCTTGACCAGGATTCGCTCGATCGCCTTGGTATTCTCTACCTGACCACCAGTGTCGGTTTGGGGTACGGGCGGCAACGCGCCTGACGCCGGGGCTTTTCTCGACGGCCTGGACCACCGGATATCGAGCCGAAACGGCTCCCATCATCGCACCTCGCCGTACGCGCCGCACGGATTTGCCTGTGCGACCGGCTGCGTGCTTGACCACGGAAAACCACCTCCGCGGCCGGCTCCCATTCCGTGTCACCCCTGCGCTCACCTACCACGGCTACGCTCCCAACGCCACGCGCCGGACCCCACCCGAAGGAGGGGAACGGCCCGCGACGGAGGTTAGTACTCACCGCCTCGGTCCTGTCGGTTCGCTGCCGGTACGGGAATATCCACCCGTTCATCCATTCGACTACGCCTGTCGGCCTCGCCTTAGGACCCGACTCACCCGGGGACGACGAACGTGGCCCCGGAACCCTTGGTCATCCGGCGGACGGGATCCTCACCCGTCTCTCGCTACTCATGTCTGCATTCTCACTCCCGCAAAGTCCACGGCACGGTCACCCGGCCGCTTCGCCCCTTGCAGGACGCTCTCCTACCCGGCGCGCATACACGCGCCGCCGCGTCTTCGGTGGTGTGCTTGAGCCCCGCTACATTGTCGGCGCGGGACCACTAGACCAGTGAGCTGTTACGCACTCTTTCAAGGATGGCTGCTTCTGAGCCAACCTCCTGGCTGTCTATGCGGCCCCACATCCTTTCCCACTTAGCACACGCTTGGGGACCTTGGACGACGGTCTGGGCTGTCTCCCTCTCGACGACGGAGCTTATCCCCCGCCGACTCACTGCCGGCATACACATCAACGGTATTCGGAGTTCGGCTGCTGTTGGTACCCCACAAGGGCCCGCAAGCATCCGGTAGCTCTACCCCCGCGATGCAATAAGCCGACGCTGCACCTAAATGCATTTCGGAGAGAACCAGCTATCACGGAATTTGATTGGCCTTTCACCCCTAGCCCCAGGTCATCCCCCCGGTTTTCAACCCAGGTGGGTTCGGTCCTCCACGCGGTCTTACCCGCGCTTCAACCTGCCCAGGGCTAGATCATCCCGCTTCGGGTCCAGGACACGCGACTGTAAAACGCCCTGTTCGGACTCGCCTTCGCTACGGCTGCCCCACGACGGGTTAGCCTCGCCACGCATCACTGACTCGCAGACTCATTTTTCGATAGGCACGCCGTCACCCCACGAGGGAGGCTCCGACGGATCGTAGGCGCACGGTTTCAGGAACTCTTTCACTCCCCTCCCGGGGTGCTTTTCACCTTTCCCTCACGGTACTGGTACGCTATCGGTCAGACAGGTATGCTTAGACTTACACCACGGTCGGTGCGGATTCACGCGGGATTCCACGAGGCCCGCGCTACTTGGGACACGCGATCGGAAGACGGCAAGCGTCCAGGTACGGGGCTGGCACCCTCTGCGGCCAGGCCTTCAAGCCTGTTCCCCTGGCAAGCCGCTTTATGACTCCCGCCCGGTCCGTCGGAACCGGGACACGCGCTCCCTCAACACCGCGCACGCAACCCCCGACGGGTATCACGCGCACGCGGTTTGGTCTGATCCGCTTTCGCTCGCCACTACTCACGGAGTATCCCTTCCTGCAGGTACTGAGATGTTTCACTTCCCTGCGTACCCCCCGCAGAAGCCTGCGGTGCCGGCCCATGACGGCCGGCGGGTTGCCCCATTCGGAAATCCTCGGATCGAAGCCATGCTGGAGGCTCCCCGAGGCTTATCGCATCCTCAAACGTCCTTCGTCGGTACTGTCTGCCAAGGCATCCACCATGCGCCCTTGCGGGCGACACAGCCAACGGCCGTGCCATCCCGCGGCTTTCCTGATAGCAAGATTGCCAGACGACAAATCATCGCACTGTTCAAATGATCACAAAACGATCGATCTCGAAACCAAACTCAAAAAGAAGAGTTTGGCGAAATCGCGATAAGCAAAGGGAAAACGAAACCGTTCTCCCTCGCTCGCGTCCACTATCCAGTTCTCAAACCGCCACGCGCCACACGTTCCGCCACGCGCCCAACGGACGCCGGCCACCCCGCATGGGCATCGAACCGCACCACAATCCAAGACTGTGGGGTGGCGGTCCGGGAACCCAAAAGCACACCCATACCACTCCCGGACGGGACAGGCCCGTCCAAGCCAACGATCTCTTCCACACCAGCATCCCCACACGGGACCGTGGAACCGTTCCACGCGCATGGGGCACACACCGGACACGAACCGCGTCCTGAACTCTCCGTAGAAAGGAGGTGATCCAGCCGCACCTTCCGGTACGGCTACCTTGTTACGACTTAGTCCCAATCACGAGCCTCACCTTAGACGGCTCCATCCCAAAAAAGGGTTAGGCCACCGGCTTCGGGTGCTGCCCACTTTCATGACTTGACGGGCGGTGTGTACAAGGCCCGGGAACGCATTCACCGCGGCGTTGCTGATCCGCGATTACTAGCGACTCCGCCTTCATGGAGTCGGGTTGCAGACTCCAATCCGAACTGAGACCGGTTTTCAGGGATCCGCTCCATGTCGCCATGTCGCATCCCGCTGTACCGGCCATTGTAGCATGCGTGAAGCCCTGGACGTAAGGGGCATGATGATCTGACGTCATCCCCACCTTCCTCCGAGTTGACCCCGGCGGTCCCCCGTGAGTTCCCACCATGACGTGCTGGCAACACAGGGCGAGGGTTGCGCTCGTTGCGGGACTTAACCCAACATCTCACGACACGAGCTGACGACGACCATGCACCACCTGTGAACCCGCCCCGAAGGGAGGCCGCATCTCTACGGCCGTCGGGAACATGTCAAGCCCAGGTAAGGTTCTTCGCGTTGCATCGAATTAATCCGCATGCTCCGCCGCTTGTGCGGGCCCCCGTCAATTTCTTTGAGTTTTAGCCTTGCGGCCGTACTCCCCAGGCGGGATGCTTAACGCGTTAGCTCCGACACGGAACCCGTGGAACGGGCCCCACATCCAGCATCCACCGTTTACGGCGTGGACTACCAGGGTATCTAATCCTGTTCGCTCCCCACGCTTTCGCTCCTCAGCGTCAGTGACGGCCCAGAGACCTGCCTTCGCCATTGGTGTTCTTCCCGATATCTACACATTCCACCGTTACACCGGGAATTCCAGTCTCCCCTACCGCACTCCAGCCCGCCCGTACCCGGCGCAGACCCACCGTTAAGCGATGGGCTTTCACACCGGACGCGACGAACCGCCTACGAGCCCTTTACGCCCAATAATTCCGGATAACGCTTGCACCCTACGTATTACCGCGGCTGCTGGCACGTAGTTAGCCGGTGCTTATTCGAAGGGTACACTCACCCCGAAGGGCTTGCTCCCGATCAAAAGCGGTTTACAACCCGAAGGCCTTCATCCCGCACGCGGCGTCGCTGCATCAGGCTTGCGCCCATTGTGCAATATTCCCCACTGCTGCCTCCCGTAGGAGTCTGGGCCGTATCTCAGTCCCAATGTGGCCGGTCGCCCTCTCAGGCCGGCTACCCGTCGAAGCCATGGTGGGCCGTTACCCCGCCATCAAGCTGATAGGACGCGACCCCATCCCATACCGACGGATCTTTCCCGGAAGGACATGCATCCAACCGGAGCATCCGGCATTACCACCCGTTTCCAGGAGCTATTCCGGTGTATGGGGCAGGTCGGTCACGCATTACTCACCCGTTCGCCACTCTCACCCGGAGGCGAACCCCCGGGATCCCGTTCGACTTGCATGTGTTAAGCACGCCGCCAGCGTTCATCCTGAGCCAGAATCGAACCCTCCACGAAAAAACCATGAAGAGAACCGAAAACGACTCTCACAAGAAAATTGACGATCGCCTTATAAGGAAAGGCGCATCGCACGAAAACCCCACCGTCCTTCAAGGCCTCCCGGCCACTCGCCGAAACACGGCGAGCCGACGATGGACTGGCAATCATTGACTATAAAGAAGTAGTACAGATACGCTCTTGAGTTCTCAAACCACCACCGCACC
>NZ_AZYA01000037.1:0-248242 GCF_000513015.1 Bifidobacterium sp. MSTE12
CTTCCGTTGCAAGCGCCGGTTGATCGCCAACAGCCGTTCGCTGGTGCTCGGCGCCGACTGCGATCACCGTGATCTGCTCATGCAGGATGCCGCCGACGCGGGCGTCAAGGTCACCGAGTTCGCATTGCATGATGCCGCACGGGGCCTGACCTCCCCAGCACAGGTCATCGCCCGCGTCGATCCGGAAAACAAAGCCGGTTTCATCGTTTCCGTCAATGGCTCGGATCTTCGGCCGATGGAGCTGGACATGTCCGGTGAATTCAATGTCACGAACGCCGCGGCAGCCGTCGCCATCGCCATCGAGGCCGGCGTGCCGGAATCCGACCCGTCAATCGCCGCCATGTGCCGGGTACAGGTGCCCGGACGCATGGAACGCGTCAAGGCGGGAGACGGTCTGCTGGTCTACATCGATTTTGCCCACAACTATCTTTCCGTCAAATCGTTGGTCGACGAAATGGTACGGACCTATGGCGAACGCCGCCCACGCATCACGCTGGTTTCCGGTACCACCGGCGGCAAGGCCGTCGACAGACGCGAGGGCATCGTCAAGGGGGCGCTTGGCCGTGTGGAATCCTTCATCTTCACATTGGACGACCCGAATTACGAGGATCCCATGGACATCGCGCGTCAGATGCAGTCGTATGTGACCGATCCGACGGCCCGGACGCAGATCGTCGTTCCGCGCGAGCTCGCCATCGAAAAGGCCATCGCCGACGCGCGTGAGCATGCGGACCGGTTCAATATCGTGCTGGTCATCGGCAAGGGCGACGAGACCCGTAATATCATCAACGGCAAGCCGGTGCCATATGAGGGCGATGGCGCCGTGGTGCGTCGCGTACTCGGCGAATAGCACGGCCGTTCGTCACACGGCACGGGGTAAGGTAGGTCACTATGACACGATTCCAACCGATTCTGCTCGGCAGCGACATTAACGTCTACGGCATGGCCAGGGCGTTCCATGAGGAGTATGGCATCATCTCCGAGGCGTACGCCTACTTCCAGCTCAGCCCTACGAAGTTCAGCAATATCGTGAACGTGCATGTCGTCGATGATTTCAACAATTTCGTGACGTTCCGCGATTTCATGCTCAACCTCGGCAGGCGTATGAAGGCCGAGGATCCGGATCGCACGCTGTTGCTCATCCCCTGCGGCGATGTGTATGCGAATCTGCTCAGCCAGTGCGGGGACGATCTGCGTCGTTATTTCGTATACAACACGCTCGACATCAATCTGTCACGCCGACTCGCCTACAAATCCACGTTCTATCAGATCTGCGAACGGTATGATCTGCCGCACCCGAAGACGAAGACCGTAACCGCCGACGGAGTGAAGGCAGGGGAATACCGCGATCTGCCGTTCCCCTATCCGGTCGCGATGAAGCCGGCCAATTCCGTCGAATGGCTGAACGTCGACTTCGAAGGGCGGCGCAAGGCCTATATCTTCAACGACCCGGCCGAACTCGACACGATCATCAGACGTGCCTACGATGCCGGCTATACCTCCGAAATGGTGATTCAGGATTTCATTCCCGGCGACGATTCACGCATGCGTGTGCTCAACGCGTACGTGGACCAGCATCATCGCGTACGCATGATGTTCCTCGGCCATCCGTTGCTGGAGGATCCGTCTCCGGTGGCGGCCGGCAACTATGCGGCGATCCTGCCCGACTACAACGAGAACGTGTTCCGTCGCATCAAGGCGTTCCTCGAGGATATCGGCTATGAAGGCGTCGCCAATTTCGACATGAAGTACGATGAGCGCGACGGCGAATACAAGCTGTTCGAGATCAATCTGCGTCAGGGGCGTTCCAGCTATTTCGTGACGTTGAACGGTTTCAACCTGGCCAAATACTTCGTGGAGGATCTTGTCGAGGACACGCCGTTCGACGGCGAGACCTTGTTCGGCCGCGGTTCGAAGCTGTGGATGGAGATTCCGAAGTCGGTGTTCCTTGAGTATGTCGCCGAAGGCGATGACAAGGAAACCGGCAAACGCATGCTCGAATCCGGGGATTGGGGCACCACGCTGGAATATTCCAAGGATATGAATCCGCTACGCTGGCTGATGATCAGGCATATGTTCGCGATCTATAGGAAAAGCTACGCCAAATACTTCACCAAAAAGGGTGAGATGAAGTGAAACGACCGTTCTTCGCCGTATTGGGCGGCATGGGCACATTGGCTACCGAGAGCTACATCCGTCTGGTCAACCACGCCACGCATGCGCATGGCGATCAGGATTATCTCGACTATGTGGTGTTCAATGACGCCTCCGTGCCGGATCGCACCGCGTATATCGTGGGGGCATCCGATGAGAACCCGTTCCCGGTGATTGCCGACGATATCGAAAAGGCCACCGCGATGGGCGCGAGCTTCATCGTGCTCACCTGCAATACGGCGCACTACTTCTATGATGATTTCCAAAGGCTGACGCCGGTACCGATTCTGCACATGCCGCGCGGCGCCGTGAATCGCATGGCACAACGCTACCCAAAGGAACGGTTCCCCCGAATCGGTTTCCTCGGCACTTCCGGGTCGCGCAAATCGGGCGTCTATGCGCGTGCGGCCACCGAAGCCGGATATGCCTTCGTGGAACCGACCGATGACCTGCAGGAGCGCATCACTTCGCTGATTTACGATGATGTGAAAGGCTCGGGAGAGCTGAATCAGGAACGATACGAATCCGTGCTCCGTGACATGCTCGACCCGGCCAGCCCTTGCGCCTGCGACGCGCTGATTCTGGGATGCACCGAACTGAGCGTACTGAACGAGGCGTTCCCGATGCCTCAGCTACCGATCATCGACGCGCAGGCCGTGTTGGTGGAAGACACCGTGGCTCGCGCCAAATCCTTGCGCTGAACAGGTTGCGGCCCCTCACGACGGGCCGCAACCTTTCGATGCATAAATCCATGCCTGGCGTCTAGCTATGCTTCGGCATCATCGGCATCATCGGAACCGACATTGCCGAAATCATTGACATCGAAATCCGGATTGGCATCGGATTCGAAATCCGCTTCGGCCGCATCCTGATCCTTGCGCGGCTCCGGTTCCACGGCCTCCTGGAACACACGCTCGACCTTCGGCTTCTTCAGATCCGGATTGATCTTCTCCTCCAGCATCAGGCGCGCGTCTCCAGCCGTGGTGAAGCTACCGCAGATAAGCACGCCGTGCCCGTAGCCTACGCCGAGTTCGTCTTCGGAATCGACCATGTTGACGGCTTCCTGGATGGCATCCGGCAGTTGCGGAATGCAGGTGACGCGTTCCGGTCCGAACACCTGATCCGCGATCTTCTTCAGGTCTTCGGCCGGCATCACACGGTCGCGCCACGAGTTTTCGGTGACGATTACATGGCTCAGCAGCGGTTCAAGCACGCCGAGATACTCTTCGACCTGCTTGTCCCCCATCATGGCGATCACGCCGACGAGCTGCTGGAAGTCGTAGTTCTCCTCGATGGCGGCACGCAGCGCCTCGGCCGCGTTCACATTGTGCCCGCCGTCAAGGATGATGGTCGGCGAGGTGCGGATCTGTTCGAGGCGTCCCGGAATCTTCACCGTACTCAACGCTTCGGCCACCAGATCGCCGTCAAGCGCGCCGTTTACCGGAATCACCGCCTCGGCCGCGCACAGGGCTGCGAGCGCATTATGCGCCTGATGCTCGCCGAATTTGGCGACCGGCACTTCCTCATATGTGCCGTTGGGGGTGCGCAGGGTGACCATCTGGCCGCCGACGGCCGGTACGCGGGCGACGACTTCCGCTTCGATGCCGTCGCGTACCAGATTGGCATGGTTGCCCTTGGCGGCCTTCTCGATGATCGGCATGACGGCCTCCTCATGCGGCTGACGCCCGATGACGGCGGTGCAGCCGGGCTTGATGATGCCGACCTTTTCGGAGGCGATCTGTTCGACGGTGTCGCCCAGCCACGCCATATGGTCCATGTCGATGGGACCGATGATGGCGGCATCGGCATCGAGCACGTTGGTGGCGTCCCAGCGGCCGCCCATGCCGACCTCCACGATGGCCACATCGACCGGAGCGTCGGCGAATTTCCAGATGGCCATGGCGGTAAGTACTTCGAAGAAGCTCATTTTCGGCTTCCCGAGCTCCTCCATCTTCATGTCGACGATGGCGATCAGATCGCGTACCTGATCCCATGCGTCGACGAAGTCGTCGTCGGAAAGCTGTTGTCCGTCGATGGCGATGCGTTCGTTGACATGTTCCAGATGCGGCGAGGTGTACAGTCCCGTGCGCATGCCGTAGGCGCGGCAGATCGACTCGACCATGCGCGCGGTGGATCCCTTGCCGTTGGTGCCGGTGATGTGGACCACGCGGAAGGACTCTTCCGGATGCCCCATGACGTCGAGGATCATCTTCATGCGCCTGAGGTCCAGATTGGTGGTATTGCGTTCCGATGGACGGCCCATGATGTCACGTTCGACGTCGATCATGCTTTCGTTGTTGCGATTGGGATGTTCAAACGACATGCTGTGCTGTTTCCTTACGCTGGTCGATGCTTACTCACTGAAACCGTCCCCATTCTAGGTGGGCGCATGAACGTTATGGCGTCGCAAAACGTAATAGGATTGGTGGCGGTAATTCATTGGATTGTTCAGGAGATGTGATGAGCGAAGTCATTACCGATAAGGACAAGGAATACGAGGCTTTGGAGCGGGAGTCCGCACCGGGGCCGGATCAGGCCATGAGCGACCGTGTGAACAATCGTTCCCTACGCCCTCGTTCCGACGCGTTCAAGGAGTTCATGACCACCGGTTGGGATGACAATGAGCCGGCCATCGAACCGTTGGAATCCTCCAAGTACACGCCGGCACGTCTTGAGGCGCTGGGCAGGGCGTTTCCAGGCGAACGCCTCGTAATCCCGGCCGGTCAGCCGAAGGTACGCAACAACGATTGCGACTACGCGTTCCGTCCGGACACCACCTTCTCGTATTACACCGGTCTTGGCGAGGACTATGAGGCCGGCGCGGTGCTGGTGCTGAACCCGGTCGATCCGGATTCCGCGGATGCAAAGGCCGGCAGGACGCATGAGCCGGAACTGTTCGTGGCTCCGCGCGCGAACCATTACACGCAGGACTTCTTCATGAATGCCCACTATGGTGAATATTGGGTGGGTCCGCGCGCGGGTCTGCGGGAGATGACCGCCATGACGGGCATCGAGACGAACGACATCGCGCAACTGGCCGATGCACTGAGCAAGGATGTCGGCACCGAGGCCGGTGCAGTACGCGTCCGTGTGATTCGTGAGGCCGATCCGCAAATCACCGAGATGGTAGAGGATATTCGCAAGGCGAACGGTTTCGCCGATCCGGACGGCAATACCGCCGCCGACGACAGACTGCACGAATTCGCCGCCGAGGCACGCATGTGCAAGGACGAATATGAGGTGCGCGAGATGCGCAAGGCCGTGGACGCCACCAAGCACGGCTTCGACAGCATCCTGCGCAGGCTGCCGGCGGCTCTGGGCAAACCGCGTTCGGAACGTATGCTGGAAGGTGCGTTCAACGCAATCTCCCGCGAGGAAGGCAACGAGGTCGGTTACGACACCATCATCGCATCCGGCGCGCATGCTCCGATTCTGCATTGGATGCGTAACACCGGTACCGTCGCATCCGGCGAGCTGCTGCTGATCGATGCCGGCGTGGAAGTCAACAGCCTGTATACCGCCGACATCACCCGTACGTTCCCGACCAATGGTAGGTTCACCGACTTTCAGAAGAGGCTGTATCAGGCCGTGCTGGACTCCCAGCAGGCCGGTTTCGAGGCAGCCAAGCCAGGTGCCACGTATTCCGACATCCATCATGCCTGCATGCGTGTGATCGCCGAACGCCTGCACGAATGGGGCATTCTGCCGGTCGACGTGGAGGAGTCGCTCTCCCCCGCCGGTCAGCAGCACCGTCGTTGGCTCGCCTGCGGCGTGGCGCATCATCTCGGCCTTGACGTGCATGATTGCGCGCAAGCCCGTTACGAGTCATATCAGGGTGCCGAAATCCGTCCGGGCATGATCTTCACGATTGAGCCTGGCCTGTATTTCCGTGAGGATGACTTGCTGATTCCGCCGGAGTATCGCGGCATCGGCATCCGCATCGAGGATGACGTGCTCATGACCGAGAATGGTCCCGAATGGATCTCCGCAGGCATACCGAAGCAGATCGATGACGTCGAGGCCTGGATGGCCGACATGGCGCAATAGTCTTCCACCGTACTCCCCGACGGGGAGGAAAGGAACGTGATATGGCAACCCCTGAATTCGTGTTGAAACTCCGCAGGAAGATCGGCCACGATCTGCTATGGCTGATGGGCGTGTCCGGCTACGTCGAGGACGAACGGGGCCGCGTACTGCTGGGCCGACGTTCCGACACTGGCGAATGGGCCATGGTGTACGGCATCAACGAGCCCGGCGAGGAGCCGGCCGACACCGTGGCCCGCGAAGTCAAGGAGGAGACCGGCGTGGACGTGATCGTCACCGATCTGGTGTCGGTGAAATCATCTCGCCGCATACTCACCTACGCGAATGGCGACAACACCATGTACATGGATCACCTGTTCATCTGCAGGCCCGATCCGGCCGGTAACACGGAACCGTACGTCGGTGATGAGGAGAGCCTCAACGTGGGCTGGTTCTTCCCCGATGAGCTACCCGGGCCATTGGCCGCCACCACGGTTGAACGCATGGGGTATGTGCGTGAATATCTGAGGAACAAGGCCGGTGGCGACGCCCACGCGCAGTTCTGCTTCAACGGCGAGATCCACTGAAGTTCCCGCCAACGTAAGACGGCGATGCCTGCGACAATCGGTCCGTCGCAGGCATCGCCGTCTATGCTCCTAAATCCCTCATCCCTACTGTTGGGCCGTGAGCAACTCGTGCAGATGCTCACGATGCCCGCGTTGTTCACGCGGATCCGGCACCGGCAACGAGGCCAGCAGCTTCTGCGTGTACGGATTTTGCGGATGTTGCATGATCTGGTCGGCATCGCCATGTTCGACGATCTTGCCCTTGTGCATCACCATGATGCGATCGGCAAGCATATCTACCACCGCAAGATCGTGAGTGATGAACAGGCAGGCGAAACCGATTTCGACCTGTAGTTTCTTGAACAGTTCCAACACCTTCGCCTGCACCGACACATCCAATGCGGAGGTCGGCTCGTCGGCGATGAGCAGGCTCGGCTTCAACGCGAGCGCACGCGCCAGGGAGGCGCGTTGACGCTGGCCGCCGGACAGCTCATGGGGGAAGCGGTTCATGTATGCGCGTGGCAGCTGGACCATTTCCAGCAGATCGCCCACATAATGCCGTGCGTCAGCCACGGAGGAGTATTTCCCGTGCACGATCAGCGGTTCGGCCACGTTCTCCGCGATGGTCATCAGCGGGTTGAACGAGCTGCCGGGATCCTGGAACACGAAGCCGATGTCGGCGCGCTTGGGCTTGAAGTCACGTTCCTTCACGCCGTTCATTTCGATGCCGAGCACGTTGAGTGAACCGCCGGAAACCTTCTGCAGGCCTGCGATGGCACGGCCCGTGGTGGATTTGCCGGAACCGGATTCGCCTACCAGTCCCAGCACCTCGGAACGGTGGATGGTGAAGTCGATGCCATCCACGGCCTTGAAATCGGGCTGCATGAGATGGCCCGGATACGTGATGGTCAGCCCCTTGGCCTCGACCGCGACCGGCTGTTCACGCCAATCCTTTTCACGCTCGATGACCTTGCCATTGCCGTCACGCACGATGAGCTTCTGCCCGATGCGCGGTACGGCACCCAGCAAACGCTTGGTGTAGTCGTCCTGCGGTGAATAGAAGATCTGTTCCACGCCGCCTTGCTCGACCACATGGCCACGGTACATGACCACGACCTCGTCGGCGATGTCGGCGATGACGCCCATGTTGTGCGTGATGATGAGCACGGAGGCATCGAATTCGTCGCGTGCGAGACGCAGCAGATCGAGGATTTCGGCCTGTACGGTCACGTCAAGGGCGGTGGTCGGCTCATCGGCCAGAATCAGACCGGGATTGAGCACCAACGCCATGGCGATGACGATGCGCTGCTTCTGGCCGCCGGAGAACTGGTGCGGATAGTAATCGACCCGGGTTTCGGCGTCGGGAATGCCGACCTTCTTCAGAATGTCGATCGCCTTGGCACGCAGCTCTTTCTTGTCTTTCATGCCGTGGGCCCGCAGCCCCTCCTCGATCTGCCAGCCGATGGTATACACCGGGTTCAGCACCGAATTCGGCTCCTGGAACACCATCGCCGCCTCGGAGCCGCGCATTTCGCGTAGCTGCTCGCCGGATAGGGACAGCACGTCGAGTTCCTCGTTGCCGGCACGGTTCGACAGGTAGATCGCACCAGAGGTCGTTGCCGTTTCCGGCAGCAGTTTGATGATGGAGCGCGCGGTCACGGACTTGCCGGAACCGGATTCGCCCACCACGCCGATGACCTTCCTGCGGGGAATCTTGAAACTGATCCCGTCGATGGCCTTGATGGAGCCGGCGTCGGTCATGAAGGAGACGCTCAGATCCTTGATTTCGGCGAGATTGCCGTTGTCGATTTCGCTCATCGGTTCACTCCCCTTCCTTGGAGCCCCATGCGGAGGCCACGAATGATGGATCATGGTCGGTGACGGTCACCGGGGCGTCGATGGCACCCATCGGGTTTCTGGCCGCGGCAAGTTCCGCCATGACCTCGTTGCGGGCGCCCGGCTTTTCGTTCGGATCAACGGAGGTGTCTTCGATGGATCCGACCACTTCGCCCGCGGATTTGCGTGCACGCAGTCGCGGATCGGCGAGATCGTTGAGCGATTCGCCGACGAGGGTGATGCCCAGTACGATCAGCACGATGGCGACGCCGGGGAATACCGCGGTCCACCAGATGCCGGCGGTCACGTCGGATACGGAACGGTTGAGATCATAGCCCCATTCGGCGGCTGCGGTCGGTTCGATGCCGAAGCCAAGGAAGCCCAGACCGGCAAGGGTCAGAATGGCCTCCGATGAGTTCAGGGTCAGGATGACCGGCAGGGTTCGGGTGGAGTTCTTGAACAGGTGCTTGGTCATGATGCGCCAGGTGGAGGCACCGACCACACGTGCGGATTCCACGTATGCGGATTCCTTGATGCGGATCACTTCGGCACGGATGGTACGGAAGTACTGCGGAATATAGACCACGGTGATGGAGATGCCGGAAGCGAAGATGCCGCTCCACAGTCCGGATTGGCCGTGGGAGATCATAATGGCCATCAGAATCGCCAACAGCAGGGACGGGAAGGAGTAGACGGCGTCGGCGATCATCACGAGTACGCGGTCGACCCAGCCGCCGAAATAGCCGGAGACCAGTCCCAGCAGCACACCCGCGAAGATGGACAGCAGCACGGCGATGACGATGGCGATGACCGCAGTGCGGGAACCCCACACCACACGGCTGAACACGTCATAGCCTCCGGCGGTCGTACCCCAGATATGTTCGGATGACGGTGCCGCCTGGGCCGGGAAGGATACGCCGTTGGAGTCCTTCAGCTGAGCGTATCCGTATGGTGCGATCAAGGGTGCGAAGATGGCGACGAGCAGGAAGAAGGCGGTGAGCGCCAGACCGGTAATCAGCATGCCCTTCTGCCAGCCGACGGCTACGCGCAGTTCCTTGATAATCGGAATCTTGGTCCAGAACGGTGCCTGTTTGTTGATTTTGAGCCTGTCCAGACGGTCATCGCCGGGAACGGTGACATTGTTGACGGATGCTTCGGTCATGTCAGTACCTCACTCTCGGGTCGACCAGTGCGGCGATGACGTCGACGATGAAGTTGACGACGGCCACGATGATGGCGATCAGAATCACGATGCCCTGCACCGCCACGAAGTCACGTGCCTTCAGATATTGCGAAAGCATGAAACCGAGGCCCTTCCATTCGAAGGTGGTCTCGGTGAGTACGGCACCGGCGAGCATCAGGGCGATCTGCATGCCCATGACGGTGATGATCGGAATCAGGGCCGGCTTCCATGCATGCTTGTTGAGCAGACGCTTTTCGGAGACGCCGCGGGAGCGGGCGGCCTCGACATAGCCGGAAGTGTAGGTGGAGATCACGTTGGTACGCACCAGGCGGATGAATACGCCCGCCGTCAGCAGTCCCAATGCGAGGGCCGGAAGCACCGCGTGACGCAGTACGTCGACGAGCACGGACATATCGCCCAACTGAAGTGCGTCGATGATGTAGAAACCGGTTGGCGAGACCAGTCGGGAGAATTCCATTTCGCTGCTCAATGACGAACGGCCGGATGCCGGCAGCACGTTCATCCAGATGGCGAAGATGAGTTTCAGAATCAGGCCCAGGAAGAACACCGGAGTGGCGTAGCACAGAATGGCGAAGGTGCGGATGCCCGCATCGGCCGCACGGTCGCGTTTGCGTGCCGCGATACGGCCCAGGCCGATGCCGACGATGAGCGCCACGATAAGCGCCAGGAACGCGAGTTCGAAGGTGGCGGCGCCGTAACGGGTAAGAATGGTGATGACCTTTTGGTTGTCGGTCAGCGTGGTGCCGAGGTCACCGTGCAGCAGGCCGTTGAGATAATCGATGTACTGTACGACCAATGGACGGTCATAGCCGGCCGCGTGGATGCGCTTTTGCAGTTCCTCCGGCGTCAGGCGGCCGCCTAGGGCGGCGGAAATCGGATCGCCGGTGGCGCGCATGACGAAGAAGACGATGGTAACAAGAATGAATACGGTAGGAATGATCAGCAGGAAGCGGGTAAGCACGAAGCGGAAGAATCCGCTCGAAAGCTTGTTTTTCTTGGCTTTCGGCTGAGCCACGGTTGCGCTTTGCGTCACGTCGGGCTCCTTTTCCTTGATGGATGATGCAGATACAAATTGAGCCCCCGCCCGACTCGAAACGGCCGGGCAGGGGCGGTCAAGTCACATTCAGGACTTGGTCACGGAGGCGTAACGGAAGCGGAAGGAGGCGTCGAGCACGACACCCTTCACGCCCGAACCGGTGACGGCGACCTGGGCACCCTGCAGCAGCGGGATGGTGGAGAGGTCATCGGTCTCGAGCTTCTGGATTTCCTTCAGCGTGTCCTCACGTTCCTTGTCGTCGGTCTGGCCGGCCTGCTTGACGATCAGGTCATTGACTTCCGTGTTGGAGTAGCCGTTGTTCACGAAGTTGCCGTCACGGAAGAACGGAGACAGGTAGTTGTCGGGATCGGAGTAGTCCGGGAACCAGCCAAGCTGGTAGGCCGGGTAGGAACCATCGGAATCCGAGGTGATCACGCGATCCTTGCTGTACTGGGTCCATTCGGTGGACTGCAGGTCGACCTTGAACAGGCCGCCTTCTTCGAGCTGGGCCTTGATGGCGGCATACTCGTCGGCGGAGGACTGGCCGTAGTGGTCCGGGTTGTACTGAAGCTTCAGATCGACCGGGGGTCGTGACACCGGCATCCTCGAGAACCTTCTTGGCCTTGTCGGTGCTCGGCTTGCCTTCGCCGTCACCGTAGGCTTCCTTCAGGGTGTCGTCGTGACCGGACAGACCATCCGGAATGAAGGAGTACAGCGGGGTGTAGGTGCCCTTGTAGACCTTGGTGGACAGCTCGTCGCGGTCGATCAGGTTGGCGACGGCCTGACGCACGGCCTTGGCCTTGTCGGCGTTCGGCTCGCTGGACTTCTCGCCGTACGGCATGATCTTGAAGTTGAAGGTGATGAAGCGCTCTTCGCCACCCGGGCCCTTGACGACCTTGACCTTGTCGTCCTTGGACAGGTCCTCGATGTCGGTCGGGGTCATGGAGCGGTAGGCGACGTCGACCTGTCCCTGCTGCACGGCCATCTTCAGGTTGGAGGAATCGGCGAAGTACTTGACCTGCACGGCGTCGTTCTTTGCCGGAGTCAGGCCATCATAGGAGTCGTTCTTGGCATAGGCCAAGGCCTCGTTCACCTTATAGGAGGTGAGCTTGTACGGGCCGGCGAAGGCATTGTCCTTGACGATGGTGTCGGCGTCGGTGAGCTTGTCGGCGTCGAAGGACTCCTCATCCACGATCGGGCCTGCCGGGCTGGAAAGCACCTGCTTGAGGGTCACGTCGTTCTTGACCTTGGAGTGGAACACCACGGTGGTGTCGTCCTTGGCTTCGACGGAGTCGATGTTGGCGAGCAGGGATGACGGACCGTTCTCGTCGTTGATCTTGTTGATGCGGTCGAAGGAGAACTTGACGTCGGAGGCGGTCAGATCGTGGCCGTTGGCGAACTTCAGGCCGGACTTGAGCTTGACGGTGAATTCGGTGCCGTCGTCGCTCCAGGTGCCGTCATCGGCGGCGATGTCCGGGGACAGCTCGGAGGTGTTGTAGTCCTGGGAATACAGGAACGGGAACACCTGAATCTGCACGGCGTAGGAACCGTTGTCATAGGAGCCGGCCGGATCGAGGCTGGTGATCTTATCGGTGGTACCGATGGTGATGGTGGTGCCGCTTGCCGTGGAACCGCCGTCCTTCACGCCGCCGCAGGCGGCAAGGGATGCGATGGCCGCGACGGAAGCGAGCGCGGCGATGACTTTCTTGCGATTCACTGAGGATTCCTCTCTCTAATCCTTGAATTCCAAAGGCATCTCGTGATTGAAATGGCTTGACTCCTTAGAATTGGCGCCTAATGTTAACCGCACGTTTCGTGTAGGGCAATATCGTCCCGTCTCCTGCATTGTTGGTATCGGAAAACCCTATTTTTCCCCGTTCTTTCCACGATTCATCTTTCCCACGATGCCCGGTCGATTAATGAGACGCATGTGAGCGAGCATGCGTTTCGACCGGATACACTTGGCGACACGCGGATGATGCGCGGCTTGTACATTGACGTTAACAGCGTTAATATATCAACTAGTTAAACGAGAGAATCCGTGCATCGGCGCAAGGAGGTGTTATGAGCAGCTACAGCATGCAACAATCATCGATCTCCGAAAACAATCGGTCACGCATCCTGCAATATCTGTATCACAATGGCATCTGCTCCCGCGCCCAGATCGCCAAGGCCATTGAACTCACCCCTGCGGCAATCACCAAAATCACGGCAAAACTGCTGTCCCAGGACGTCATCGAAGAGACCGGCGACATGGAGGGTGACAAGAACCGTCGTTCCATCGGCCTGAACCTCAATTGCGCGAAATACCATGTGGTCGGCGTCAAATTCGCCCGCAGTCTGGTGCAGATCGCGGTGTTCGACCTCAAATGCAACAAGATCTCGCTGACCGACCTACCCACCGTCAGCGAAGAGCACATCCCCGACACCGTGGAGCAAATCCGTCGCACCGTCCGGCAACTCATCGCCGACGATCCGCACATCGTCGCCGTGGGTATGGCCGTCCCGGGCCCGTATCTGCGGGACGCCGGCCATACCGCTCTCGTCTCCTCCATGCAAGGCTGGAGGCAGGTCAACTTCATCCACGAATTCAGCGCGGCCTTCGACGTGCCGGTATTCGTGGAGCAGGATGCACGAGCCGGTGCATTGGCGCAATTCCTGTTCAACCCCGAGCTGTCCGAAGGCTCTCTCGCCTATTATCTGCTGGGTGAAGGCATCGGACTGGGGCTGATCGACGACGGTAGAATCTTCTACGGTGCGCACGGCACCGCAACCGAAATCGGGCACGTCTCCGTCGACGTCAACGGCAGGCCCTGCGACTGCGGCAACGTCGGATGTCTGGAGCGCTACTGCTCGGCGGTCGCCATCCACGAGGAGCTCAAGACCGAAGGCGACATCGTGCCCGGCTGCGAATCCATGACCCACGCGCAGGCATGCGCGGCGCTGTTCGCCAAAGCCGACGCGGGCGACGAAGCGGCCCGGCAGCTGGTCAACAAAGCGGCCAGGTACATCGGCTTCGGGTGCGTGACCATCATCAATGCCTTCAATCCAAGCCACATCGTTCTGGGTGACATCGTCTCCCAGGCAGGTCAGCCGCTACTTGACGAGGTCAAGGCCATCGTTTCCGAACACACCATTCCGGAAGTGAGTTCGGAGACCACCATCTCCCTGTCCGCCCTGCCCACCGACGCCACCGTCACCGGAGCCGCCGCCGTGGCCATCACCAATTTTCTGGAACATCCTTCGATGTTCTTCGACGTCGCATAGCACGCCGCCATCTAAAGAAAGGAAAACCATGTCCAAGCCAACCGTCATCTCCCTCGGCGAAATTCTTTGGGATATGCTCCCCACCGGCAAGCGTGCCGGCGGCGCCCCCGTCAACTTCGCCTATCATGCCTCGCAGAATGGCGCGGAAGGCTATGCCATCAGCGCAGTCGGCAACGACGAGCTCGGTGCAGAGCTGATCGCCGACGCCCACAAGGCCGGCATCAACACCTTGGTGCAGACCAACGAATACCCGACCGGCACCGTGGACGTGGCGCTGACCAACGGCATTCCGGAATACACCATCGTCAAGAACGTCGCCTGGGATCACATCAAGCTCACCGACGAACTCATCGACGCCGTTTCCAAGGCCGACGCCGTCTGCTTCGGCACCCTGGGTCTACGCTCCCCCGAGTCCCACGACACCATCATCGAACTGCTCAAGCACACCAAGGAAGGCGCGCTGAAGTTCTTCGACATCAATCTGCGCTCCGACTTCTACTCCAAGGAACTCATCGAAGAGCTGCTTGGCTACGCCACCGTGTTCAAGATCAACGATGACGAGCTGCTGCTCATGCGCGACATGTTCGAGCTTCCCGGAACCACCGACGAGGAAGCGTGCAACTGGTTCATCAAGAACTTCGGTCTGGAGTACATCATTCTGACCGGTGGTGCCACCTTCAGCACCATCATCGCCAAGGACGGCGAAGTCTCCACCCTGCACACCCCGCATGTCGAGGTCGCCGACACCGTCGGCGCAGGCGATTCCTTCTCCGGTTCCTTCACCGGCAAGATCCTCACCGGAGCCCCCCTCAAGGAAGCGCACCGTGCGGCCGTGAACACCTCCGCCTATGTGTGCACCAAGGAAGGCGGCTGGCCGACCTATCCGGCAGAAGGCGTTCCGGACTATCTCGCCGCGGCGGCCAAGTAATCCTTTCCCGGTCTCATCATCATCCACAGGTCCACGGTCATCGAACGATGTCGTGGACCTTGTTGTATTGCGACACCTGCTATGATGAATGCACGTCAATCGATTTACGTATTCAACGAAGAAGTTGCCATGCCACCGACCACCAATGCCATACCCCAATCCGTCTCCATCTTCATGCAACGCATCACCGAACTGTGCGGTACGGAACATGCGGACTGGGCCGAGAATTTCAACACCTGCTTCGCCAACACGCTGACCACCACCGTGCGTCGGCATGACAATGGCACCACGTTCCTTCTGACTGGCGACATCCCGGCCATGTGGCTGCGTGATTCCTCCGCACAGTTCCGCCCCTATCTCGTCATCGCCCAAGACGATCCGGACATGGCCGATCTCGTCGCGGGGCTCGTCCGCCAGCAGTTCCGGTTCATCAACATCGACCCGTACGCCAACGCATTCAACGAGACGCCAAGCGGAGCCACTTGGGATCCTGACGATCGGACCGATTCGTTCGGACCTTGGCTATGGGAACGCAAATACGAAGTGGATTCGCTATGCTACCCCATCCAACTCGCATGGCTGCTGTATCGCAATACCGGACTGACCTCGCATTTCGACGAATCGTTCGTCTCCGGCGTGCGTCGCATCCTTGACACCTTCGAGACCGAACAGAATCACGCCGAGTCTCGGTACCGGTTCTTCCGCCCGAACGATGACCCGCGTGATTCCGTGCCGAACGAAGGCCTCGGCGGACCGTTTGCCGTCACCGGTATGACCTGGTCCGGATTCCGTCCCAGCGACGACGCCTGCATCTATCCGTACCTCGTGCCGTCCAACATGTTCGCGGTCGTGGCCATGGGCCATCTTCGGCAGATCTTCACCGACGTGCTCGATGATGCCGAAATCGTACGCCGCGCAGGCAAACTGCAGCACGACATCTCCGACGGCATCGCGCAACATGCCACCATACGCAACGCGGCGGGAGAACGGATCTACGCCTACGAGACGGATGGCCTGGGCAACGCCCTGCTCATGGACGACAGCAACGTACCCAATCTCATCTCGGCCCCATACCTGGGATTCTGCGATGCCGACGACCCGTTGTATCTGGCAACCCGCCGCACCTTGCTCAGCTCCGAGAATCCCTACTATTTCGAAGGACCCTTCGCCCGCGCCATCGGTTCCCCGCATACGCCAACCGGGTATGTCTGGCCAATCGCCATGGCCATGCAAGGCCTGACCAGCAACGACAGGGCTGAGAAGGAACGTCTCCTCGATCAGCTTGTCGCGGCGGACGCCGGCACGCATCTCATGCACGAAAGCTTCGACGTGAGTGATCCGACGCAGTACACCAGACCATGGTTCAGTTGGGCGAACATGATGTTCTGTGAGCTGGTCATGGACTTCTTCGGCATCCGCATCAACACATGAGCCAAGACGTCGGATATCGACGTTCGGGGCGATTGTCGGGAATCGCTCGAAGAAAACTTGCAATTCCCAGCAGACTTATGATATCTTGAAATGTCCGGCTGCAAAGTCGGAATGCTTGATAACTCAAGATTGGGGCTGATCGGTTTCGACGGTGACCTGTTCGTCGCAGGGAAGCGTGCCGAGAACGTAGGGTCCGCTCGTGGATGACCCCTACACAAGAATAAGTGCTAAATCTAACCGCACTGAGTTCGCTCTCGCTGCCTGAGCTTCGCGCCAGGATTAACCAGTGAGCAGCCGCTCCGTTCACTCCTTCTCGTCTTTGGGAGGATGCTGAGCGTCGTTGAGAAGACTTGCTTCATCGGCTGAGTCACAGGGCCGGTGAGGGACTTTAACTGCGAATATGCTCGCCATCAGTTGTCTGCGATATCGATGGGGGCAGAAAAACCGCCGCATGGCCAGCAGACTACGCACGTAGAAGACTGAGGGTTCGGTTATCGGACCGGGGTTCGATTCCCCGCAGCTCCACCATTCGAAAGCCGCCGGAAATGACGGCTTTCTTTGTATTTCCAACGGTTTCCACGTATTTGTCAGCTTGTATGATTCATCGTAAATCACTACGATTTACGGCACTTCATAGTAAAACGTGGGCAAAGCGTGGGCACAACATTCAACCATCAGCCCACGCCGACGTGCCCCATCCCGTAATCCTAGACGATGACGCGTCCGGTCATCCGTATGAGCACGAGGGCGGCTACCGCAACCACAACAGGTACCAGGAGCGATATCACTCGGTTTCCATTGTCCTTCTGGATCTGGAAGGTCATGATGAGGATGGAGGCGAAGCAGACGATGGCGCTGAGTAGATGATACGGAGGGTTTCCAAGCATCTGGATTATGTAGGTGATTCCAAGAAACGCCTGAATGGAGTTGCCCAAACCCAGGATCACACTGCCGAACACGTTTTGCCTGTTGATGTAGTAGGCGATGAATCCGCCGGGCAACGTAAGGAGCGTGGCCGGACCCCAGATGGAGCAGTAGTAGTACAACGCTTGGTCAACGGAAAGGCCGAACACCACCTCGACGATGAAGCAGAGTGGCTGGCTGATAAGAAAGAAAACGAAGATTTTGAGCGCCGACTCCCAGCTTTTCGTGCAGTTGGACGCGATGACGACCGCGAAGATGACCCACCATTCGTAGGAAATCGCGATGTCCTTGAACGATGTTCCCTCCGCGGCCGGGATGGATCCGACGATGCCGGTGTAGGCGCCCGCAACGACCGCGAACAATATCACGGCAAGCCAACCCATCTTGAGGCCTCCAAAAAGTTTCCTCATCCGGAAAAATCCTTTCTCTCCCGCACCTGTTCTCAATACCGCCATTCCTTACGAATACGGCAGTTCCGCAGGGGTGTCAATCGCCAGTGGTTGAGGGGTATATCACCCCTTCGCTACAGGCTACTCCGAACGTATCGCGACACACCATTGATCCGATTTGCATTAACCGCTTAAGTGATTAACATAGTTAATACATCAACTCAGTTATCACGTCATTGCAGACGATACCAAGGAAGGACTTGATCGATGACCTGCGCATACTCCCCCGAAGCCTATGTGTTCGGCTCGAAGGAAAACCATGACCTGCTCGAGGCGGAAACCAATGAGCTCCTGCATTTCGGCCATCATTTCCCCGCACCACAGGGCGGCTCCTACTGGCTGGATGACACCGGCAAGCCGGATCTGGCCCAGAGCATCCACACGTGGATCACCTGCCGTATGGCTCACGTCTATTCCCTCGGCTTCCTTCATGACGAACCTGGCGCGGCCGAACTCGTCGACAAGGCGATCGCCGGCCTGCGTGGCCCGCTGCACGATGACGAACACGGCGGCTGGTATCCGTCCATCTCCGCCGACGGCTCCACTCACGAAGCCGGCAAGGTCTGCTACGCCCACGCCTTCGTGATCCTCGCCGCCACTTCAGCCAAGCTCATCGGCCGCCCAGGTGCCGACGAATTGCTCGACGAAGCCCTCGAAACCTACGACAGGCATTTCTGGGATGATGAAATCGGCCTTGCCGTCGACACGTGGAACACCGAATTCACCGAGCTCGACCCGTATCGCGGCATCAACGCCAACATGCATACCACCGAGGCCTTCCTCGCCGTCGCCGACGTGACCGGCAACGAGGAGTACCGTGAACGCGCAGGTCGCATCATCGACCATGTGGTCGGTTGGGCCCGCGAGAACGACTGGCGCATCCCGGAACACTTCACCGCCGACTGGCAGCCGGATCTCGAATGCAACCACGACAAGCCGGACGACCAGTTCAAGCCGTATGGCGCCACTCCGGGCCACGGCATCGAATGGGCCCGTCTGATCACCCAGTACGCGCTGAGTTCCAAGGCCCGTTCCGAAGAAGGCAAGCAACAGCTCATCGAAGCCGCCGAAAACCTGTTCGCCCAGGCTCTGGCCGACGCGTGGAACGCCGAGGGCACCATCGGTCTGGCCTACACCACCGACTGGAACGGCAAGCCAGTCGTCACCGACCGCATGCATTGGACGCTCGCCGAATCCGTGAACACCTCCGCCACCTTGGCCACCGTCACCGGCAAGCAGGTGTACAAGGATTGGTACGCAACCTTCTGGCAGTACATCGACGAGTATCTGATCGACCATGAGAACGGCTCCTGGTTCCATCAGCTGAACAAGGACAATCAGGTCATCGGCACCGTGTGGCCGGGCAAGTCCGACCTGTATCATGCCACGCAGTGCACGCTGATTCCGCGTCTCGATCCCGCCGTTTCCGTAGCGCCGGCGCTCAAGGCCAATCCGAACGCCTGACATCCCGATGCTTCTCCTTCCATCCTCCTAACCGAGAGATCCCCTCGACTCCATACGGAATCGAGGGGATCTCTTGTTTGAGGACCGAACCGGAAACTATTTGATGATGGGTCGCAAGGGCGCGGACACATCAACGTTATGCTTGTCTCCGATTACGTTGGGATCATTGATGATCTTGTCGACGACCGCCTTTTTGAGCTTGAGCTGCGAAGAGTCACCCCACACAATCACCTTGTCTCCATCATTGAGTTCGGTCGTGATGGAATCCTGCGTTTCCGCGGTGACCTTGGTGATGGAGTTGCGCATCGAATCCGGTAGAGAGCTTAGGATTTGCAACGCTTCCTTGATGGAACGATTTTGCAGGCTTTCATTGACGTCGGTCACTTCGATGACCGGAATCCCCTCGACGGACGCCCCGCTGACGGAATTGAGCACACGTCCTCGGCTATCGACGGCCGTCATGGTGCCTTCGGAGGTTTTCAGCATGGCTGCGGGCTTCTGTGCCTTGATGGTCACTTCCAGGGAATTCGGCAGATGCTTGATCGCCTTTGCCGAAGTGACGCCGGGAATGTCCTTGATCGTTGTTTCGACATCGCCGCCGGACACGAGTAGCAGAGATTTGCCGGCCTGCTGACGGGCGATCGACAGCACCTGCTCCTGACTCACCCATTCGTTGGCGCCAACGACACTGATGCCGGAGGATTCCAATCTGAATACGGATGAGAAGAACAGCAACCAGACCAGTGCGACGATAGCCGCAACCGCACCGACGAAAGCGGCCACACGCATGACGATCATTCGGGTGTTGGCCTTGCGCCGTTCCTTCAACCGCGCACTGAAATCGACGACTTTCGGTCGCGTGATCACACCCAGCGCGCCGGAGGTCTCCTCAAGCGTCTTGGCGATCAGATCCTCGCTGCGCAGCGTACGGGCGTCCACGAATCCTCCGGATTCGCAACGTGAACCATCGCTCGAGACGGAGCGCCCCTGCACGGAGCGCCCCTGATGTTGTTGGCTGGAGTCCGATTCCTTGCCCGAACTGATGACCCGGCGCGCCATCAGCGTGCGCAATCCCAACGGTGAGCTTCCAAAGCATGCAGAATCACCGGATCCATCTGCGTGATGTCTCCTGCGCCGACGGTGAAGATGACATCGCCATGATGGGCACGCATCACCATCATCTGGGCTGCGGTGCGCATGTCGTCGACGCCGCGGATCCAATCATCGGCGGGCTCATGTTCAAGCTTCACGGCCTCGTTGACGATCGTGTCGGGGCTGACGGTCGGGAAATCCTCCTGTTTTTCACGAGCCGGGAAGATGCCGGTGACGATCACATCATCGGCCTTGGCCAACGCCTCGGCGAATTCACGGGCGAAAAACATGGTACGAGAGAACAGATGCGGCTGGAAGATCACATGGATTCCGGCTTCCGGATAGCGACGGCGGGCGGCATCCAACAACGCCGCGATCTCGGTAGGATGATGTGCGTAATCGTCGATGACGGTCACTTGGTTGACGCTGCCTCGAATCTGGAAACGCCGTGCGGCGCCCAGGAATGACGTCGCCGCAGCTGCGGCACGTTCCACGTCGACGCCAAGCATCACCGCAGCAAGCAGGGCCGCCGTGGCGTTCCTTGCATTATGAATGCCGGGAACGGTGAGGGTGACCGGAACGCGGCGTTCCTCGACATCGACCAGTCCGGCCGGCAGGTGCAGGATGAAATGCTCGGTACCGCTTTGCGTGCTTTCGCTCTCCGATTCAATACGTACGTGAGCGGCGCCGTTCAGATCGCCGAGATCCTCGGATGGCTGAGTGGAATACACCACGACATGCCGTGCCACCTCCGTCTTGAGCGCACGCAGTACAGCCAATGCACCATCATCGTCGCCGCACATGATCACGGCCTTGCCCGCACGCCCCGCATGTTCCACGAACGCCGCACGATACTTGGCCTCCGTGCCGTAATGGTCGAGATGATCGGCCTCCGCATTGGTGATGATGGCGATTTCAGGATGGTATTTGGCGAAGCTGCCATCGGATTCGTCGGCTTCCGCTACGAGCACGCTGCCTTTACCGGCATGGCCACCGTCGAGGGTCGCACCATCCTTGCCCTGAATGGAACCGCCGATGGCATAGCTCGGATCCGCCAACTCACCTTCGCCTGCGTTGACGAGGATGTGGGCGAGCATGGAACTGGTGGTCGTCTTTCCGTGGGCGCCCGCAACGGTCACGGCGCGCTTCGACTGCATGAGCAACGCAAGGATGTCGCTGCGGTGCACGATGCGTTCGCCGGCCTCGTAGGCCGCCACGATCTCCGGATTATCGGGCTTGATGGCGCTGGAAAACACCACCGTGCGCGCACCCTCGACGTTTTCGGCCCGCTGCCCGAATTCCACGGCAATGCCAAGCCCTTGCAGTCGCTCGGTTTTGGCGCTCGGCTCGCGGTCGGAGCCATCCACGTGCACGCCCTGCTCATGCAGCATCTCGGCAAGCACGCTCATACCGGCTCCGCCGATGCCGATGAAGTGGGTTTTCCCAAGATCATCCACGCCCTCTCCGGGGCCGAAGGACGCATGGGTTGGATCAAGAATAATGGTACCGGCATCACGCTGGTTGTCAGACACGACTGCTCCTCTTATGCATGTTTTCAAGCTCATTCCATTATGGTCGGACCTCAGGCCAACATGCCCTCGTCCGGTTGGCCGGTCACGCCGTTTGCCGCCCGATGAGCGCCAGCACCCGCTCGGCCATGACCTCGGCCGCATCACGAATGCCATAGTTCCAAGCGTTGCGACCATATTCGGCAAGCGTTTCGGAATCGGCGAGCAGTTGCGGCACATGACGCCTGACCCAATCCACGTTGAATTCACCATCGGCGACCATCAGTCCCCCATGCGCATCCACCACCGGCTGCGCGTTGAAGCGTTGCTCACCATTGCCAATCGGCAGCGGCACATAGATGGCAGGCAGACCCAAAGCCGTCAATTCCGAAACGGTGCCCGCACCGGAACGGCAGATAACCAGATCAGCGCAGGCAAACGCCAGATCGATCCGTTCCAGATACTCGGCGACACGATAGTCACCCTCGCCAACATGATCGGCTCCGAGCTTGCCAAGCACATGCTCCCCCGCGTTCACCGATACCAGGGAGCGCACTTCTTCGCTTTTGCCTTTTCCGGTCAGGTGAATCACCTGCGCATGCCGCAGTAGTTCCTTGGCCGAACCGGCCACCGCACGATTTACGTTCACCGCACCCAAGGAGCCGCCGGTCACCACGACCAGCGGACGTTCCGGATCGATGCCAAGCTGTGCGGCCGCCTCACGCCTGACTGCGACACGATCATGTCCAAGATCCGAAGCGAGCCGTGCGATGGCCGGACGCAACGGCAGTCCCACACGCTCGACGGATACGCCCCTGCGGGGCTTCAGACCGGTATCCGCGTAAGCGGAACCGATCATATCGGCCCACCGTGCGCCCAGTCTGTTGGCCATACCGGCACGCGCATTCTGCTCGTGCATGGCGATCGGAATACCCATGTTGTGTGCGGCGGCATATACCGGAGCCGATGTGTAGCCGCCGAAGCCCACCACGACCTGGGCTTCATGACGGGTGAGGATGTCACGCACCTTTGCGGTCTCACGCCTCCACTGGGCGGGGAATTTCAATGCGGCCATATTGGGCTTGCGCGGAAACGGCACTTTCTCGATCGTTTCCAGCTGGAAACCGGCCTGCGGCACCAGATTATGCTCAAGTCCGACTGCAGTGCCCACGACCGCGATATCCGCATCAGGTTCCAGGGAACGAATCACCTGGGCCACGGCGAGAAGTGGATTGACATGGCCGGCGGTGCCGCCGCCAGCCAGAACGATATGCTTCCGAGTGCTCATAGTGTATGAGCTTAGCCCACGGCACGGCGCTTGACAGCACGGCTCACCCATCGACATGCAGATGATTACAGTATCTACGTTTTGCCGTTCAGGCCTTGGCCGTCTCCGCCTTGATCTGCGGCTGCTCCTTCATCATGCTGACGGCAATGCCCGCGGCACCCAGACACATGATCAGCGACGAACCACCCGCCGAGACAAACGGCATGGGCACGCCCATGACGGGGAACAGACCGATTACGACACCGATGTTGACGATGGCCTGCCCTACGATCCACACGGTGATGCATGCCAGCACCATCGTCACGTACCGGTTCCGTGCCTGCAGTGCCACCACAAGCATGCACCAGCCGAGCACCACGAACAGGAGTATGACCATCGAAGCCCCGATGAACCCTGTCTCCTCACCGATGATGGCGAAGATAAAATCGTTGTGCGCCTCGGGCAGATAACCCCATTTCTCTCCGGAATTGCCGATGCCCACCCCGAGAAGACCGCCCGATGCGATGGCATATTTGCCATGCACCGCCTGATAGCACACGCCTTGCAGGTCGGAGGCCGAACACGTCTGGTATGTAGCCAGGATGCGCCCCATTCGGTTCGGACTGCTCAACACGAGTCCGCCGACGAGCAGCACGCCCGAGGCGCCGATCAAGGCCAGCCATTTGCCGGGAAAATCCCCGAGAATCAATGCGACCGCACCGATGGCAAGCAAAATCATGCAGGTGCCGAGATCCTTGCCGGACATTACCAGCCCCAAGCTCAACAGATATCCTAGGCCCAGCTTCCCATACGCCTTGAGGAAACCCTCCTTGCGAAGCCGTT
Source organism: Bifidobacterium sp. MSTE12 (assembly GCF_000513015.1). Classification (NCBI taxonomy): domain Bacteria; kingdom Bacillati; phylum Actinomycetota; class Actinomycetes; order Bifidobacteriales; family Bifidobacteriaceae; genus Bifidobacterium; species Bifidobacterium sp. MSTE12. Next base: position 23,993 of record NZ_AZYA01000037.1, read on the forward strand.
TACGTGCGCGGATCAGCTCGCAGGGCATCCAGACGCATAATGCCAGCTTGACGATTTCCGCAGGCTGTATGGTGAACACGTTCTTGATGCCGATCCAACCCTTGTTGCCGTTGACCTCCACGCCGAGCGGGGTGAGCGTCAACGCCTGCAGCATCATCGCCCCGCACAGCATGATGAAGCTGATCTTGCGATACACCGAGGCGGGAACCATCATCGTCAGCAGGGCGACGGCAAACCCGACCACGCAGAATCCGCCCTGCTTCAGGGCCTGAGCCCACGGTGACAAGCCGTTGGCAATCATGTTCACCGACGAACTCGAGAACACCATGATCACGCCGAACAACGTGAGGATGATCACCGACAGCCGGAATCCATGGAAACACCATAGAGGGTTGAACAGGCTCCGCACCCCGACGAATGCGTGAAAATCCTCAGGCCGTCGCGCCGTCTTATCCTCATTGCGGGATGTGGATCGTGCGGTTCGGGCAACGGCATCGGTCGCCGACGATGATACGATACGGCTCGCTTTAGGCTTCGCCATGCTCGCTCACCCATCGTCGTGCCTCGTCTGCGAACTGGTTACCGCGATCGGCATACGATACGAACTGGTCCATGGATGCGCAAGCCGGAGCCATAAGCACCACATCGCCCGATTCGGCATATGCGCCGGCCGCGTTCACGGCCCTGGCCATGACGGTGGACTTATCCGCCGGATCGATGACGGTCAATGGAATCTGCGGGACGCTGGCCTTGAAGGCGTCAAGCATCGGCTGCTGGTCCTCGCCGATGATGACGGCCGCCTTGATGGTGTGCGCCTGATCGGCTACAAGCCGTTCGAAACGGCTTCCCTTGGCAAGACCACCGGCGATCCACACCACGGACTTGTCGGCGAAACTGTTCAGCGATGCCTTGGCCGCATGCGCATTCGTAGCTTTGGAATCATCGACGAAACGAATGATGCCGCCATCGGACTCGTGGGCCGTGGCGACGGTCTGAATCCGATGGCCACCCGGCGTGAACCGCTGCAACGCGGCGATGGCCGTGCCTTTGTCGACGCCCAATCCCAATGCCAGCGCCAGCGCGGTCAGCGCGTCCGCAAGCAGATGCGGATATACCGTGCCATCCGGCTCGGTCAGATGCGTGAAGTCGGCGATTTTGGCCACTTTCACGGGCTGGTCCGGTTCGCCGCCGGCAACGCCGCTCATATCGACGATCCAACCGTCGACGATGCCGATCTGACCCGCCTCCGGCTCATGCAACGTAAATCCGATACGGCGGCAACCCTCCGCCGTTTCGGCCCGTTCGGCCAATTCGGTGACACGAATGTCGTCGGCATTGTAGACCAGTGCCTTACTGGCACGATGGAACACCTTCGCCTTATCGGCCGCGTAGTTGTCAATGCCTCCATGCCAGTCAAGATGGTCATCGGCGATGTTGGTGATGGCCGCACCATCCAATGCGAGCGAATCCGTGAAATGCAGTTGGAAGGAGCTCAATTCAACGCATAGCACGTCATTGGCGGGATCGACCGCGGCATGCGAGACCGCCTTGCCGATGTTACCGACGGCCGGTGCGGTGAGTCCGCAGGCGGTAAGCATCTCGGAAGTCATTTCCGTGGTGGAGGTCTTGCCATTGGTTCCGGTGATGCCGATCCAACGTGCAGGTTCGCCGGTGGAATCGGCGTTCACACGCAGTTGCCATGCCAGCTCCACCTCGCTCATCACGGGGATGCCACGGCGCTGCGCCTCAAGGATGAACGGCGTACGTGGATTGAACACCGGAGAGGTCATCACCAGATCCACGTCGTCCCAATCGATCTGGTCGAAGGAGTGCAGGTCGGCATCAGGCTGCTTTTCATCCACGCCGATGACCTTGCCAGCCCTTGGCTTCAGTACCTGCATCATGCTTCGGCCCGAAATACCCAGACCCGCCACGATCACGGTCTTACCGTTCACATCCATGTCAACCACCCTTATCCATTTTCCAACATGGCACATGCCGTATCGACGTATGCCATCTGCTATTCCCTAAAGACGTCTCAGCTCAGCCATAGACCGGAGCGCGTGACCCAGTCGCCGTAGAACAGCACCAGCGCGATGAGTACGAACAGCAACTCGATCATCCAGAAACGGACCACGACCTTGACTTCCGGCCACCCCTTCAACTCGAAATGGTGATGAATCGGCGCCATCTTGAATACACGCTTATGCGTCATCTTGAAATATCCGACCTGAATGACGTCGGACATGGCCTCAAGCACGAACAGACCGCCCATGACGACGGCAAGGACCTCGGTATGCGTGGCGACGGACAAGGCCGCGAACAAACCGCCGAGGGCCAGGGATCCGGTATCGCCCATGAAGATGGACGCGGGATTCGAGTTGTACCACAGGAAGCCGAGACAGGCCACGGCCGCGCAGGAGGCGATGATGGTCAGGTCAAGCGGATCGGAAACCGCATAGGTGAAGCCTTCATGCCCGGAACCCTTCAGATGGTAGAACTCCCAGAAGGCCACGACCGCATAACCGACGAAGGCGATCATCGACGAGCCGGCGGCCAGACCGTCCAGACCATCCGTCAGATTGACGGCGTTCGTCCATGCGGTCATGAGGAAGTTCACCCAAATCACGAACAGCACGATGGCCACCACACGACCGGCGAACTCAAAGCTGAAAAACGGGCTTTCGATGAAGCTGACGCCCGCCTGCGCGCTCGGGAAGCCGGACTTGGTGGGCAGAATCAGCGCAAGCACCGCGTAGACGGTGGCAAGAATGAACTGGCCGATGAACTTGCCCCGCACGGTCAGGCCCTCGCTCTGCTGCTTACTCACCTTGGCGAAGTCATCGATGAATCCGAGCATGCCCATCGACAGCATGGCGAACAGCACCAACACCGCCGACCAGGACGGCATCTCGTTCTGATGAAGGAAGCGGTACAACGCCGACGCGCCCCATCCCAACACGATGGCCAGGTTGATGACCACACCGCCCAATGTCGGCGTGCCGCGCTTGACCAGATGCGACTGCGGTCCGTCCTGACGAATGTACTGTCCGTAATTGAGCTTATGCACTAGGCGTATCAGCAGCGGGGTGCCCACAATCGTCACGACCAGTGACACCAAGATTCCAATGATGAGCGAAATCACCTGATGCTCTCCGTTCCAGTCAAGTAGCCGATGGCTAATACCAGTTTCTGCATATCGTTCTATTCCGCGGCGAATGGCTGCCAACGTTCCGCCAGAGCGCTCAGCCCCGAGGCGTGAGATCCCTTGAGCAACACCACTGTACCCGCATGCTCGGTCGCCAGCCGGGACACCAGTGCGTCCGCCTGATCGATGTCATGGGCCCAATCCACCGCACAACGCACATCACCGACCTGCTTTCCACCCTGCGCCATGGCTTCGGCCAAGGCGTCAAGCGCATCGTCACCACGGCTGCCGACGGCGATCAGCGCGTCGACGCCGCCTTGCACGGCATATGATCCCACCTGCTCGTGCAACGCACGCTCATCGGGACCGAGCTCAAGCATGGCACCCAGCACCGCAATGCGGAACGGCTGTCGCTCATCGTTGGCATGCCAGCGAATCAGACCATCCAAGCCGGCTTTCATGGAATCAGGATTGGCGTTGAAGGAGTCATCGATCAGCGTAAACCTCGCCTCCGGCTTGACAATGGCGGACACGGCCATGCGGTGCGGGCTGATGCGCTTGACATCCGCCAATCCAGCAGCGATCCTGTCCAGAGGCATACCCAACCTATGCGCCACGGTGGCGGCGGCAAGAGCATTCATCACATTATGCATTCCGCAAATCCCCAGATTGACCTTGGCACACTCGCCCTCGGCATCCCTGAGTTCGAAAGACGGGTGATCAAGCTCATCACAACGTACGTTCTCGGCGGCGACCATGCGATCGGGAGTCCGCCGCTGCGGCAGACCGAACCACAGCACCTCACCCGGAGCGATGCCACTCATGGCCGCGACATGCTCGTCATTGGCATTCAAAACGGTCACGCCGCCCGGCACCAAGCCCTTGACGATTTCGGATTTCGCCTGCGCAATGCGCTCCGCCGAGCCGAATTCCCCCAGATGCGCCACGCCGACCTTCAGCACCACGGCAATGTCCGGAGGCACCAGACTCGTAAGATTGGCAATCTCGCCCACGTGGTTGGCACCCATCTCCGCCACGAGAAAACGCGTGCCCGCATTGACCTTCAACGCAGTCAACGGCAAACCGATCTCATTGTTGAACGAACCGACCGGAGCCACCGTCTCACCCATGGCCGACAGCAACGATGCCATCAGATCCTTAGTGGTGGTCTTGCCCACGGAACCGGTGATGCCGATCACGGTAAACGGCGAACCTATCGCACGACGGCGTTCCAGATTATGCTTAGCCAACTCACCCAGCGCGCGAACCGTATCGTCAACCACAATCTGCGGCACGCCCGCATCGGCCACCTCATGATCGACCAACGCTGCAACGGCCCCCTGTGCACCGACCTTCGATACGAAGTCGTGACCATCCACGCGCTCGCCGGCGATGGCCACGAACACCGAGCCTTCACGGACCTGACGGGAATCGCTGCATGCGCTGGTCGCCATGGCCCCGTTCGACGCGATCCCCTCCGCTGCCACCAGCCGTCCATGGACGGCCTGCTCGATTTCGGCAAGGCCCATCGGCATCATGGTCGGGTTGCTGTTCACTGGTTCGTCTCCTCTTATTCGTTCCGATTTCGTTCGGTTGTGGTCAGTTCAGGTCCCTTGACACGCGTAGCGCGCTCTTGATGTTCGCTTTACGTACGCCGGCCGCCAGAACCATGGCGATCGACAGCGACAACGCCCTGCCATCGACCTGCTCGTATGCCATCGCGGCCTGCGATGCCAGCAGATCGGACTCCTGCGTACGCGCGGCCACATGCGTCTGCTTGCCGATCGCACCGCCGAAGCCCGCCACGTCCCGCGACAGTTGCGCTTCGCTGACTCTGGCATCATCGACACCAAGTACGTCGATACTGACCGACTGCAACGCCTGCTTACGCAACGTCCGCTCGTCCAACGCGAGAATCACTGCGGCGGCACCGTCTTCGGCGCATACCGCCAAGGTACGCTGCACATCCAAGATGGACAACGGATAGTGCAAATCGAGGAATCGTTCCAGGGATTGCGAGTTGGCGGCGCTGATCACGCCCACGGGGTTGCCGAGCATATGCAGGAAATCGGCGAGATCCTTCACATCGGCCTCGACCGACTCCCTATCGCTGCCTACGATGGCGAATACGGCCAGGACATCGGACGGCGCCCCCGCGATATCACAGGCCAGTTTGCCCAATTGCTGAGCCGTCGGTTCGGCGTAGATCAGGGGAATCTGAAGATCTTGGATCTCACCGCGCATCGCATGCGGCACGATTGCGCCGTATGCCCCCAGTTGCTGCGCCTGCACCAGCTGCCGAACGTCGACATCGGCACCCGGCACGAACAACGCGCCGGGACGTATCGAGTCGATATCGTCCGCAAGCGAGGTCACCGTCACTGCGGAGGCGAATGACGGGTCAAGGTCAAAACCGTATTGGCTGGCAAGATGCCCCAAAGTCATTCGCCGGTTCATGGATTCGCTTACCGCGCTCATTGCTGACGTCTCCCTGCCTTTCTTCGGCCGCCAATCACCAATTCACTGCAATAGCATCAGTGCGCGGACTGGAGGCCGGCACCTCATATTTCTGCATAAGGAATTCACCGATTTCCGCAGTCAGCGGGCCGGCGGTCAGGCCGCCGAAGCTTCCCTGCGGGTCTTTGAGCACCACTGTAATCACGTACCGTGGATTATCGGCGGGAATGATCGCGGAATAATCGCTGATGATCGACGACAACCTGCCGTCGGAGCCGGCGACTTCGGCCGTACCCGACTTGGCCGCCATACGATATCCGTCGACCTTCACGAACGAGGAGTAGTGATCGGCCGCGGATTCCATGGCGTTCATCATCTGAGACGCCACTTGTTCGTCAAGCACGCGGGTGGCCTCCCCCTTCGCCTGCTTTTCCTGTGTATGCCCTTCGGCATCCGAAACCGACTTGATGATGCGCTGCGGTTTCTTCACTCCCTTGTTTGCGATCACCGCCACGGCATTCGTGATCTGCATGACGTTCACCGTATAGCCTTGGCCGAACAGCACCGTGTTGCGCGTTCGTTGATCCCATTCGTTCGCCGGATGCAACACGCCGGACGACTCGCCGGGCAACCCCAGACCGGTATCCTGACCGATGCCGAATTTGCTGATGAACTCGTAGCGCTGCTCATTGCTCATCTTGTCACCGGCCATGACCATGCCCACGTTGGATGATTGTTCGAGAATGCCTGCGAGGGTCCAATGCTCGGCGCCATGCGTAGTGGCATCCTTATAGGTCTGACCGTCCACCGTGTAGTTGTCGGGAACGGTGAACTTATCGGTCATCTGATGCAACCCGAGCTGCAGCATGCCCGACATGGCGAACACCTTGCCGATCGACCCCGGTTCAAAGGTCTCGCTGACGGCCCTCGACACACCGAGCTTGGCCTGATCACCGTCTGCCTGAACCTCATCGCTGTCGGCAAGCGCCAGGATATCGCCGGTCTCGATGTCCTGAACCATGGCGACTCCCCAAGCGGACTGGTATTTCTCCCGGCCCTCCTTGAGCACCTTTTCGACGTACCACTGCACGTCATGGTCGATGGTGAGGGTGATGTCCGAACCATTGACGGCATCCTGGGATTCGGTCATGGTCCCCGGAATCTCGACACCGCTGTTGCCCCGCTGGTAGACCTGGTAGCCATCCTTGCCGGTGAGCGTCTTGTTTTCCATCTGTTCGATGCCGGCCACGCCCTCGCCGTCATCGTTGACCCCACCCAGCAACGCGCCCATCAGGGTGCCGTTGGAATAGATGCGCTCGTTGCTCAGCTCGGCATAGACGATACCGCCCAGATTCAGTTTGCTGATCTTACGCTTGACCGCAGGCGTCACGTCCTTTTTCAATACGGCATACTGGCCGGTTCCCGACAATTGGGCTCCGAGTTCGGTCGCGTCCATGCCGAGCACCGGCGCCAGCAGACGTGCCACGGCGGCTGCACCCGTGGCGCCGACCGGTTTGCCATCGATCTGATGGCAGTTGTCACCGGTCTGTTTCGTGCAGGTGGTCGGTATGAAGGCCTGCGCCTCCTCGGGATTTCCGATAATGGTGTAGCGTTCCACGCTCTGCGCCAGAATCGACCCGTTGGTGTCAAGGATCTTGCCACGCCGAGCCTTCAGCGTCACCGTGATGGTGCGGCTTTGCGCGGCGGCCTGTGCCATGTCCTTGCCGTTGACCAATTGCACATTGGTCAGCTGGATCAGGCATGCGCAGGCCAAAACCGCCAATATGACGCCGATGGCCATGGTCTTCGTCAACAGGTTCCTGTGGAATATCGCGTAGACGCGTCTGACGAACTTCACTGAGCGTCGTCCCCGCTCGCCTTGTATCCGTTGAGATCGATGGTCAATGCCCCTTTCTGCGGCACCATGCCCATCTGCTCCGCCTTGTCCGGCAGGGATGCTTCAAGCTCGTCGAGCTTGGCCTGGTCGTCTTCGACGTCTTGGGAGAGGCGAGTGATGTTCGTTTCAATCTGATTGGCTTCAAAGGAGTTCTGCACCATCTGGGTGCGCAATGTCAATGATCCCAGCAGGCATACCACCAGGAACACCACGGCGACGACCAGATGTAGCAACGGGGTTCTGCGCGTGCGCGTCCAGGTGAGGAGTTGTTCGAAACCGCGCCTGACGCGCGATTCATCCGTACGATTCCCCTTGATGACGTGCAATTCGGGACGGGTGGTGCCCGCGATCTCGCTTTTGTTCCTGCGACCTGCAGGCGCTGCATTCGATGAGATGGTACGTGGTGCCTCCATATCAGCCCCTCCTTCCTTGTCTTGTCATGGTGCGGTAATCGTTACCCCGATCGAAGCGTTTGCGCCATCGATCGGGAATCGGTCTGATCAGTTCCACGGCCCTCAATCGGACGGATGCCGAACGCGGATTCATGGCAATCTCCGTTTCGTCGGCCTTGATGGCCCCTCGGGTCAGTTCCTTGAAGAATGGCTGCATATCGGGAGGAATCACCGGCATATCCGCTGGAACATCGGCCTTAAGCCCTTGGGCCATGAAGGTTTTCACCGTCTTGTCCTCCAACGAGTGGTACGACTCCACCACCAAGCGGCCTCCGACCGCAAGATGGTTGGCGATCTGCGGCAAGGTGTCGGCGAGTTTGTCCAGCTCGCCGTTGACTTCGATACGCAACGCTTGGAACACGCGCTTGGCTGGATTGCCGGCAGGTCGATGGGCCTGCGGCACCACTTCGTCGACAAGCCGATTGAGCTGCCCCGAAGTGGTCAACGGTTCCGTCTCACGTCTGCGCACGATCTCCCGTGCGATCTGCTTGGAAAAGCGCTCCTCGCCGTAGGTGCGGAAGATGCGTACCAGATCGGCGAACGAATATTCGGACAGGACCTGCCTGGCGGTCAGTGGTTGCGTCACGTCCATGCGCATGTCGAGCGGCGCGTCATGGGAATAGGAGAATCCGCGTTCCGTCTCGTCGATCTGCAGGCTGGAAAGGCCCAGATCCATGAACACCGCATCCACCACGTCGATGTTTCGATCTTCAAGCACATGCGCGAACTCGTCGAAGGCGGCATGCACCGGAATGAAACGTTCCGCCAGCCCTTCCTGTTCCATGCGCCTGGTGGCGAGTGCCAACGCCTCGACATCCCGGTCGATGCCGATCAGCCGAGCCTCGGGACTCGCCCTGAGGAACGCCGTGGAATGTCCCGCAAGGCCGAGCGTGCAATCCACTGCGACCGCTCCCGGCTTCGCCAATGCCGGTGCGACCAACTCCACGCATTCGCGTAGCAGTACTGGTTGATGAATCGTCGTCACATCTGTCATCAGAATTCCACCGCCGGTAATACGTCATCGGCAATATCGGAATATCCCTGTTCCTTGTCGGCCAGATATTCCTCCCATGCCTGCCTGTTCCAAATCTCCGCTCGGGTTCCCACGCCGATCACCACGATGTCGCTGCCGAGATTCGCGTAATCGCGAAGCATTTGCGGCACCAGAACGCGGCCCTGTTTGTCCGGATCCTGATCGACGGCGCCGGATAGGAACACACGCAGGTACTCACGCGCGGCCTTGTTGCCCATCGAAGTGCGCTGAATCTGCATGGCGATGCGACGGAATTCCATCTGCGGCAGCAGATAGACGCAGCGTTCCTGCCCTCGTGCCATCACCATGCCCGGACCGAGCTGGCTGCGGAATTTCGCAGGTAACGCCATGCGTCCTTTGGCGTCGATCTTGGGAGTGTAGGTCCCCAGCAACAGCGGAGGCAAATCGGCCATCATGTCGTGCATCGATGCGGAGGCATCGTTCGAGGCGGGCTCGGATTCAGCGTCGTGAACCATGGCCACACCTCCTTTTTTTCGACATTGGGTACACTCCACCCACAGCTGATTCACCACTTTACCCCACGAATCACCGCAATTCCCCACCAAAACACAAAAACTACACTCACCCGGATGTCTTTTCCCCGCAATTCGATTCATTCGTCCCCGCCCGAATTCATCAGCCATTCATCGTCATTCGTTTCGGTCCCCACGTTTTCGTAGAAGCCTCGGAGTAGATTTGATTGCCTGAGTTTTTGCACGAAGGGATCACCACATGTCGAGTTATTCCGCCCAGCTGCATGAGGAGCAGCAGGCAGTCAGCCGCGCATACGACCGTCTGGACGCGCTTCGGGCACAGGTCCGCGCCCGTCTGGATACGGTGCGCGCAGCCGGTTCGCATGGCTCTCCGACCCAACGCACCGAGCGGGACTCCTTCGCCACCATGTATGAGGATCGCCTCACCCAGTTGCGCGCCGTCGAGGACCGACTGGTGTTCGGCAGATTGGATAACGCCAAGGGCGAACATCGATATATCGGCCGTTTGGGACTGTCCGACGAACGTCACGAGCCGATCCTGACGGATTGGCGCGCCGAAGCGGCCCGCCCGTTTTACGAAGCGACGCCTTCCAGCCATGGCGACATCGTCATGCGTCGTCACATCACCTTGAATTTCCGTGAGGTGGTCGGTGTGGAGGATGAGGTGCTCGACGTGCATTCCGACCAGGTCGGGCAGGCCTCTTCAGCCGGCACATTGACTGGCGAGGGCGCGTTGCTGGCCTCGCTCAACGCCAAACGAACCGGTAAGATGACCGATATCGTGGCCACCATCCAAGCGGAGCAGGACCGCATCATCCGCGCGGATCTCAATCAGGCCGTGGTGGTGCAGGGCGGCCCGGGCACAGGCAAGACCGCGGTGGCCCTGCACCGGGCCGCCTACCTGCTGTACACGCACAGACGCGCATTGGAACGTTCCGGCGTGCTGGTGATCGGCCCGAGTTCGACATTCCTGCATTACATCGATCAGGTACTCCCCTCGCTGGGCGAGACCGGTGTGGTCAGTCGCACCATCGCCGATCTCATTCCGGGAGTCATCGCCACGGGTCATGACGATCCACGAGCCGCCAAGCTCAAAGGCGAACGTCGCATGGCCAAGGCCATCGCCAACGCCGTGGCCGCACGCGAACACATTCCGTCCGAACTACCGACGATCCGCATCAACGGATTCGCCTGTCCCATGTTGCGCGTCGACTTGGAACAGGCCATCACCGACGCCAAAAGAACTCGCCAACCGCATAACAAGGCCCGCGAATCCTTCGTGCACAGCATGCTCATCGCCATGCGAAACCGTTACGTGGAACAACTCGACTACACCCCCGAGCAGGCGGAGCTCAATGATGTGATGCAGCAGCTTCGTATGAACGATGCGCTCCGGAAAACCCTGAACCTTGCCTGGCTGCCCATGACCGGCACCTGGCTGGTGGATCAGCTATTCGCCAAGCCCGATCAACTGCGGCGCTTCGCACCATGGCTCGAGGAACGCGACATCAGGACGCTGACCCGCCCCAAGGGATCGCCCTTCACGATCAGCGACGTGCCTCTGCTCGATGAAGCCATGGAACTGCTCGGCCCAGACCCCAAGGCCGTGGCCAGGCAAAAGGCACTGGACGCCAAACGCGCCGAAGAAGAGCAGTTCGCCCAAGACACGCTCGCCCAAGCCGGCATCGGGTCGGGCATCATCACTTCGCAAATGCTGGTCGACAACATCAACGGCATGGATGCGGAACTCACCGCCCAGCGCGCGGGAGCCGACCGTGAATGGACCTACGGGCATGTCGTCGTCGATGAGGCGCAGGAGCTCACCGCCATGGATTGGCGCATGCTGATCCGCCGCTGTCCATCCCGCTCCTTCACCATCGTGGGAGACGTCGCCCAGACTTCGGCCCTGGGCGGTACCCGTTCCTGGCGACGCATGATGGACCCGCTGTTCGGACCGCATAACTGGTCGCTCAACGAGCTGACCATCAACTACCGCAATCCGAAGGAAGTCTCGCAACTGGCCTGCGACTTCGCCTCGGCGGAAGGACTGTACATCTCCACCGTCAACGCCGTACGCGGCGTTGCGGATTCCGTCAGGCGCCTCACGCTCACCGACGAAAGCCTGCTCGCCGACGCAGTAGCGCATCAGGCCATCGATCTGGTGCGCGCCCATGTCGGCGCGGATGGTACCGGCCGTGTGGCCATCATCGCTCCCGATGCCCTGCTTGCCTCCCTTCGGGCCAGGGTCTACGCGGAACTGCGTCAGACCTTGGCTCCCAAGGAGTTCGAGCGCCTGAGCTCGCAGAGTTCCTGGGATGAACAGGTCACGATATGCTCCACACGGACCGTCAAGGGTCTGGAATATGACGCGGTCATGGTGGTGCAACCCGGCCGTATCGAAGAGGATGCCCCTTCACGCATCGTGGCGGCCTCCGATCTGTATGTCGCCATGACCAGGCCCACGCAACGACTGCTTATAGTGCGGACAAACGACGACGAAAAACTACTCACGCTATAAGGTGGTATCCATGCCTAAAGCATTGCTATTGGAAAACATTCATCCCGACGCCGCGCAATCGCTGCGTGAGCACGGTTTCGAAGTGGAGTGCCTCAAGGGCGCGCTGAGCGAGGATGAGCTCATCGAAGCACTTGAAGGAGTGGATCTGCTTGGTGTCCGTTCCAAGACCAACGTGACGCGCAAGGTCATCGACGCCCGTCCGACGTTGACCGCCGTCGGCTGCTTCTGCATCGGCACCAATCAGGTCGACCTCGGATATGCCGGCAAACGCGGCATCGCCGTATTCAATGCGCCATATTCGAACACCCGCTCAGTGGTGGAACTGGTCATCGGGGACATCATCTGCCTGATGCGTCGCATCCCGGCGCATACCCACCATATGAAGCATGGCATGTGGGACAAATCCGCATCCGGCTCACATGAGGTACGCGGCAAGACGTTGGGCATCATCGGTTATGGCAATATCGGCTCCCAGCTTTCCGTCATCGCCGAGGCTCTCGGTATGCGTGTGGTGTTCTACGACATCGAAGAGAAGCTCGCCATGGGCAATGCCCATCGTTGCGGCACGCTCAATGAACTGCTGGAACAGTCCGACGTGGTCACCTTGCATGTCGATGGGCGCAAGTCGAACATCGGCTTTTTCGGTGACGACCAGTTTGCCCACATGAAGCAGGATGCAATTTTCATCAACCTGTCCCGCGGCTTCGTCGCCGACCTTGACTCGCTGAAACGGCATCTTGATTCCGGGCATCTTTCCGGCGCGGCCGTGGACGTATTCCCCGTCGAGCCCAAGAAGACCGGCGATGCGTTCACCACGCCGTTGGCCGATGAGGACAATATGATTCTGACGCCGCATATTGGCGGATCCACGCTGGAGGCCCAGAAATCGATCGGACACTTCGTGGCGCAACGGCTTGAGGATTATTGGTTCAAGGGTTCGACGATGCTGTCCGTCAACATGCCGCAGATCATACTGTCCGACATCCGCAGCACTTGCCGCATCGCACACCTGCATGCCAACCTTCCCGGTGTGCTCGCCCACGTGAATCGTGTTTTGGGCGAAGACAACATCAACATCGCCGCACAGTCGTTGGGCACCGAAGGCGAGCTTGGCTATGTGGTCACCGATGTGGCGCAGCGTCCGGATCAGAACGCATTGGATGCGCTGGCTGCCATCGAGGGTACGATTCGCATGCGCGTCATCAGTTGACGCCCTCCACCTCGCGCAAACGCATGCAAAAGGGGTTCTTCAACCTATGGTTGAAGAACCCCTTTTGCATGTATGACGCCAGTTCCGCCTATTTCATATCGCCCTTGAGTTCGTCAATGGCATGTTGGAAGTCTTCAAGATTCTCAAAATTTTGGTATACGCTTGCGAAACGCATGTAGGCCACCATGTCCAGATCACGCAACGGCTTCAAAATGGCCTTGCCCACCTCATCGGACTTGACTTGTGCAAGTCCTCGTGACCGCAGGTCCTCCTCCACGCGTTGTCCGAGCATTTTCAAGTCGTCTTCATTGATCGGACGGCCCTGGCATGCTTTCCGTACGCCGGAAATTACCTTGTTGCGATCGAATTGTTCGACGTTTCCGGAACGCTTGACCACCAGCAGCATGGTGGTTTCCACCGTCGTGAAACGTTTAGCGCATTTCGGGCATTCGCGCCTGCGGCGAATGGAGTGACCGTCCTCGCTGATGCGGGTATCGACCACCTTCGTATCTGGGTTCTGGCAAAACGGGCAATGCATGGTCTCCACAATAGCCTGAACCATTGAATTAGCCCAAACCCCCTCACGAACTCTGACTCGGAACCAGCAACCGTTGCCCCGCCTGCAGAGATACGGAATCAAGATTATTGAGCCGGACAAGCGTATCGACGGTTTCATTCACGTCGTCGCCCGCTGGAGTGATGCTCGAGGCATAGTCCCACAGCGTATCCCCGGGCTGCACCGTGTACACGACCACGGGAGTCGCACCGGTTGCGGATTCCGCTCGGGCCGGACGAATCACCCCATATAGGCACCACATCAGTCCGGCCAGCAACGCCACGGTAACGATACGGTCCGATAGGAATTTCCACCATTCCCGATGTGACTTCGTTCCCTTATGCGACTTCGCATGGAACACTGTCGAACCATTCGCCGCACGCATCGCCCGAGCCGTCGCCGACGCATCCCGCATACCGTTCATCGCAGCCACTCCTTTCGAACACTTGTTCTATCGAACATGTGTTCTACATTATGGCACATACGTTCGAAAAGCGCAACCACACATCGAACAGATGTTTGATTTTCGCGGCGTTTCGCGATATGCTGGTGATTGGACCGAAAGGAGCACACCGTGAGCACCGTCCCATTCACTCCCAAACAAGGTGAATCGCACCCTGATGCCAATGCGCTCACCGAGCGTCAGCGCAAGGTGCTGGACGCCATCAAAACGCATCTTGCCCAGCGTGGTTTCGCCCCTTCGTTTCGAGAGATCGGCGAGGCCGCAGGTCTGAAAAGTCCATCCTCGGTCAAGCACCAACTGCAGGTATTGGAGGAAAAAGGCTTTATCCGCATGAGCGCCAACAAGGGACGCGCCATCGAAGTCGTCGATCCCGAGGGGCCTGCCTCCGGCAACGGGGTCGCCGAAGTCATTCCGTTCCCCACCGGCGTGGATTCCAGCGAGTCCATCATGGCCTCCCATGATGTGCCACTGGTGGGGCGTATCGCCGCAGGCGTGCCGATTACCGCCGAACAACATATCGACGATGTCATGCGTCTGCCCGAACGGCTGACCGGAACCGGAAATCTGTTCATGTTGGAGGTGCATGGCGACTCCATGATCGACGCCGCGATCTGTGACGGCGATTTTGTGGTGGTGCGTGAGCAGCACACTGCGGAAAACGGTGATATCGTCGCCGCCTTGCTTGATGACGAGGCCACGGTCAAGACTTTCCGCAAAGACCATGGCCACGTGTGGCTTATCCCGCACAATCCGGCCTACTCACCCATTGACGGCACACATGCCGAAATCATGGGCAAAGTCGTCACCGTTCTTCGTAAGATCTGAGTCCATCATCCCCGACCATCCTGATACGGCAGTCGACTCACCCGCCGTATCAGGAGTGCATCTGCGGACGACTTGCGGAACTGTATCCTTCCGGTTCAAGCTGGAAGGTGGTATGGGGTATCGAAACAGGGAAATGTTCCCGCAGGCAGTCCTGAAGCTGTGAAAGGATTCGTGCCGAATCCTCCATGGTGAGGCCTTGCTCCACCACTACATGCGCCATGAGGATCGGCATGCCCGTTGACACGGTGCTGGCATGCAAGTCATGTACGGCGACCACATGGGGAACTTGCTCCAGATGCATGCGCACCTCATCGAGATCCAGCCCCTTCGGGGTCTCCTCCAGCAACACGCGTGCCGCGTTGCCTAGGAGTTTAAGCGCACGTGGAATCATCATCAACGCGATGATGCCGCCGGCTACGGCGTCGAAGCCCGTCCACCCGGTGCAGATGAGCACAATGGCCGAAACGATTACGGCCACGGAGCCCAAGGCATCGTTCATCACTTCGAGGAACGCGGCCTTCATGTTCATGTTGTCTTCGCTCTGCGAGGCGAGAATGAAGATGGATCCGACATTCGCCGCCAGGCCGAGAACACCCATGAACAGCAGCAGCCGCACATCCGAAATCTCATCGGCGGCGCCGCCGAACAGTCTCATGCCGGCCTCCACCAACGCATATATGCCGACCAGCAGCAGGATCAACGCGCCAACGGCGGCGGTGAGCACTTCAAGTCGAGCCCATCCCCAGGTTCGTTTGCTGTTAGGCTCCCGTTGCATGAGCATCGCGGTGATCGTGGAGGCCACCAACACCGACATGTCGGTGAGCATATGACCGGCATCCACCAGCAGGGCAAGCGATCCAGTGATGACGGCGCTGACGACTTCCGCCAAGAACACCGTTGCGGTGAGCCCTAGCGACAGCATGAGTCGTTTCTGGTGTTCCCCTCCCCCATTCGCCGTCATTTCATGTACATGCGCATGATCATGTGCCATATGGTGTCATTCCCATCGCTCGGTTCCATCGAGAGACGAACTGAAATCGCTTCTCAATACCATTTTCATTCGTGCTCAAACGCGGAAACCCCAGCCCGAAGGCTGGGGTTTCCTTTGTTTTCAAGTTGCACAATACCTATTTCGCAACTTGATGTCAAGACATACAGAACGCGGTACCATGTGTGCCGGTACGACGCCCGGAACGAAGACATACGAAGGTACGTCAAGTTTCGAGCAGCGCAACTGGCACTCCGTTACCGCGTTTGGTATCAGAAGCCGAACTGGGCGGCGGTTTCCTTCAACGTCTCTGCGGAACGCTTGAGGGCTGCGAGCTCGCGATCGGACACCGGGGTGTTGATGGCGGTGTTGACGCCGGAGCGGTTGAGCAGGGTCGGGACGGACATGCAGACATCGGAGATGCCGTGGAAATCCTCGAGCATGGAAGAGACGGGGAGGATGCGGTTGGAGTCGCGCATGACGGCTTCGATGATGTCGACGCCGGACATGCCGATGGCGTAGTTGGTTGCGCCCTTGCCGTTGATGATCTTGTAGGCGGCGTTCTTGACTTCCTGATGGATTTCTTCGCGCTTGTCGGCGTCGAGCGGATCGTGGCCCGGGAGCGGAGTCCAGTCGCACATCGGAACGCCGCCGATGGTGGCGGAAGCCCACAACGGGACTTCGGAATCACCATGTTCGCCGGCGATGTATGCGTGGACGTTCTTGACGTTGACGCCGGTCTGCTGGGCGATCAGGAAACGCAGACGTGCGGAATCGAGGTTGGTGCCGGAACCGAAGACCTGGTTCTTCGGCAGACCGGAAATCTTCTGGGCGACATGGGTGGCGATGTCGACCGGGTTGGTGATGAGCATGAAGATGGCGTTCGGGGCGACCTTCACGAGACCCGGAATGATGGCCTTGAGGATGTTGATGGTGGCACCGACGAGCTCGAGACGGGACTGGCCCGGCTTCTGGCGCGGACCTGCGGTGATGACGATCATGTCCGCGTCACGGCAGATTTCCGGATCGTCGCCGCCTGCGATGGACACGGTCGGATAGAAGCTGGAGCCGTGCTGCATGTCGAGCACTTCGGCCTCGACACGTTCCTTGGCGATGTCTTCGAGCACGATCTCACGGGCGACACCGCGCTGGGCGGCGGCGAAGGCGAGAGTGGAGCCGACTGCGCCGGCACCGATGATAGCGAGCTTTGTGGGCTTGATTGGTGAATCCACCATGTGCTTACCTCTCTTTGGCAACGAATGTCCCGTTGGTGACGGGCTTCATCTTCAATAACACTTTTACTGTATCCACACAGCATGACGTTTCAGGCCTGTGTAGCACGCCTTGACATGGCTGAAACGTGATTTGCGCCACACTTGATGTGAGCGCTCACAAACATGGCGGGCACTCACCCTGGATACATCGAAAGGCATTCAGGCAATGGCCTGTTCAACTATCCGCGCCGCCAGATGGTCATCGACCTCCGCCCGGAGCATCATGCCGTCGTCGCGATATTCGACGGCAAGCACCTTGCCGTATTCGCGGACGCGTGACACCAGCGATCCGGCGGAATATGGCAGCAACGCCTCCACATGCACGTTCGGGGTCGGCAGCATGGATTCGATTCCGGTGCGCAGTTCGTCCACGCCCTCGCCCGAATATGCGGAAACAACGTACGCGTCGGGCATCAGGGCCTCGATGCGTTCACGAACCGCTTCACCCATAAGATCTGATTTGTTGAACGCCACTATGGTCGGAATGGCTCCCACGCCATCGATATCGGCGAGCACGTCGTTCACCGCATCTATCTGCGAGAACGGGTCGGGATGGGAACCGTCGACCACATGCACGATCAGATCGGCTTCGGCGACCTCCTCCAGCGTGGACTTGAACGCTTCGATCAGTTGCGTGGGCAGACGGCGCACGAATCCGACGGTGTCGACGTATGCGTACAGACGACCGTCCTTCGCACGCGCACGACGCACCGCGGTATCAAGCGTGGCGAACAAGGCGTTCTCCACCAGCTCGGCGGAACCGGTCAGGCGGTTGGTCAGCGACGATTTGCCGGCGTTGGTATAGCCGACCACGGCAACCGTCGGCAGTCCGAAACGTCGTCGGGAGCCACGCTTGACCTCACGTGCGGGGGCCATTTCGGCGATCTGACGACGCAGCTTGGCGATGCGACTGCGGATCACACGACGATCCATCTCGATTTTCGTCTCGCCCGGACCTCGCGAGCCGATGCCCGCATCGGCGCCCGCCGCACGGCCTCCGGCCTGACGGGATAACGATCCGCCCCAACCACGCAGTCGCGGCAGCATGTATTCAAGCTGAGCCAGTTCAACCTGCGCCTTGCCCTCACGGGAGGTGGCATGTTGGGCGAAGATGTCGAGAATCACGGCGGTACGGTCGACCACCTTCACCTTGGTGGCGTCTTCGAGGGCTCGACGTTGGCTTGGCGGCAGATCGTCATCCACCACGATGGTGTCGGCATCCTCCTGCGCCACGATACCCGCCAGTTCGCGTGCCTTACCGGAACCGACATAGGTGGCCGCGTCCGGCTTGATACGGTGCTGAAGCAACCCGTCGCACACCACGGCGCCCGCAGTCTCGGCGAGTGCGGCCAGCTCTCGCAATGATTCCTCGGCCGCGGCCTGGGTGGTTTCGCGGGAAGACCATACGCCGACGAGCACCACGCGCTCGAGTCGTACCTTACGGTATTCGACTTCGGTGACGTCCTGCTTCTCGCCGAGACCCGCCACATGCTTCAGCGCATTGCGGGATTCACGCTCCTGCCATTGTTCATCGTGGGATTCGTGGAAACGCTCCCCGTCGCCGGTGTCGAGCAGCACTTCCGACTGGTCGGCGAGCACGCCGCCCATGGTGGGCTCGTCCGTTTTCTGCTCGATTTCGATCTCCTGGGTCAATGGCACCTCTCACGGTTGAACTATGATGCCTCCTATTATCATCATTGTGTAGAGACATGAACCGGCGGCATTCGCGATAGGGCGGACATGGCCTCGGGACCGCATGTAACGGATGGGAAGTGGCATGACGAATACGAATATGGGCGGACATGGCGGCAAGGCGGAGCAGTACTTCGCCGCGGAACCGACGTCGGAGGACGTACGCAGAAGGCTGCACATCATGCTTCGCGACCATACGGCGGATGTGGAGGTCTCCAACGGCGTGTTTTCCGGCAATCGATTGGATCTTGGCACTTCCGTGCTGTTGAAGAGGGTGCCGGAGCCTGCGCAGGAGGGCACATTCCTTGATTTGGGCTGCGGCTGGGGGCCAATCGCATTGACGATGGCGTTCGAATCGCCGAAGGCCGACGTGTGGGCGCTGGACGTGAACGAACGTGCGTTGGAGTTGACGAAGCGCAATGCCGAGATCAATGGCATCGGCACCATTCATGCAGTTACGGCGGACGAGATTCCGCACGACCTCACCTTCGATCTGATCTGGTCGAATCCACCGATCCGCATTGGCAAGGAGGCCTTGCACGAGCTGCTGATGGCGTGGCTTCCGCGATTGAATGCGGGCGGTGCCGCATATCTGGTAGTGCAGAAGAATCTGGGCTCCGATTCGTTGATTCCGTGGCTTGCCACGCAACTTGGCGACGGATATGAAGTGAGCAAGTATGCGAGCGCCAAGGGTTTCCGCGTCATCGAGGTCATGAAGGCATGAAATTCGAATATCCTTCCCAACTGCCGGTTTCCGCGGCACGTGGCGATATTGCCGAAGCCGTCACGTCGAGTCAAGTGGTGATCGTCTCCGGTCAGACGGGTTCCGGTAAGACCACGCAGTTGCCGAAGATCCTGTTGGAATTGGGCCGTGGATCCCATGGACGGCAGATCGTGCATACGCAGCCGCGCAGGTTGGCCGCCCGTACCGTGGCCGAGCGCATCGCCTCCGAAATGGGTGTGCGTTTGGGCGACGAAGTCGGCTATCAGGTGCGGTTCACCGACGAGAGTTCGCCGAAGACGCGTCTTCGCGTGGTGACGGACGGCATTCTGCTGGCGCAGATCCAACGTGATCCGAAGCTGATGCAGTACGACACGATCGTGATCGATGAGGCGCATGAGCGCAGTCTCAACATCGACTTTCTGCTCGGCTATCTGACGGCGTTGCTGCCGAAGCGTCGCGATCTGAAGCTCATCATCACGTCGGCGACGATCGATTCGGTGAAGTTCCAGGAGCATTTCGAGCATGCTCTGCATACGAAGGTACCGGTCATTGAGGTGTCGGGCCGTACCTACCCCGTGCAGATCGTGTACGAGCCGCTTGGCACCGCGCCTGCGCTGATGCGCTCCGTGCCGGGTTTCGAAACCGGTGCGATGCCGGGCGACTCCGATTACGAGGCGTTGTCCGCCGCTCCGGACGCAAAGGATTCGGGCCGCGACGTGAATATCGACATGCCGACCGCCGTGGCACGTGCCTGCGCGGAGCTGGTGATCCATTCCAGCCATGACCGCGGGGCCCGAGATATTCTCGTATTCGCCTCCGGAGAGCGCGATATCCATGAGTTCGAGAACGCGCTCCGCCACCATTACGGTCCGCGCGCGGCGGATATGCGCAGGCCCGACGCAATCGAGATCGTACCGCTGTTTGCGCGACTTTCCTCCAAGGAGCAGCACAAAGTATTCGAACCGCACGAGCACCAGCGCATCGTGATCGCCACGAATGTGGCCGAAACGTCGTTGACCGTACCGGGCATCCGCTATGTGGTCGACCCGGGTACGGCCCGCATCTCCCGCTATTCGAAGACGGCGAAGGTGCAGCGGCTGCCGATCGAGCCGATCAGCCAGGCGAGCGCGAACCAGCGTTCGGGTCGTTGCGGTCGTATCGCCGACGGTATCGCAATCCGTCTGTATTCGCGTGAGGATTTCGAGACCCGGCCGGAGTTCACGGAGCCGGAAATCCTACGCACGTCGCTGGGCGCGGTCGTGCTGCACATGCTGTCGGTGGGTGTGGCACGTACCGCACAGGATGTGACGGAGTTCGGTTTCATCGATCCGCCGGATATGAAGGCCGTGTCCGATGGTTTCAACGAACTGACCGAGTTAAAGGCCATCGCCCGCAAGCATGGCGAGGTGGTGCTGACGCATACCGGTCGCCAGCTGGCGCGCATTCCGATTGACGTGCGTTTGGGTCGTATGATCATCGAGGCCGCGAAGTCGACCACGCCGAACACACTGGCCGCAGTGCTGGTGGTGGTCGCGTTCCTGAGTTTGCAGGATCCGCGCGAACGTCCGGATGAGAACCGCGAGGAGGCCGACCGCATCCACAACCGCTATGCGGACGCCTCCAGCGACTTTGTGACCGCGTTGAATCTGTGGGACCGCGTGTTCCAGGCGGATGGCGATCCGAGCAATTCCGCGTTGCGTCGTATCTGCAAAGCCGAGTATCTGAGTTTTCTGCGTATGCGCCAGTGGAAGGATCTGGTCACGCAGCTGCGCGAGATGTGCAAGGAGTTCAGGTTCAAGGTCGGCGAGCCGATTCCGGTATCCCGGCCGGACTTGGGGATCCGCCAGTTGCCGATGAACCAGCAGGCGGCGCATGCGCTGTGCTGTTCGTGGGATGCGCAGGGCATCCACACGTCCATGCTTTCCGGCCTGCTGTCCATGATGGGTATGCAGATCGTACGCGAACCGAAGGCCTCCGATTTTGCCGGACTCAAGGGGGCTGCGCGCGCTCGTGCCATGAAGCGTGCGCAGAAGATGGCGAAGAACGACTATCAGGGCGCACGTGGCACACGGTTCGCGCTGTTCCCGGCTTCGGCGGTAGCCAAAAGCACCCCGCCATGGGTGATGAGCACCGAACTAGTGGAGACAAGCCGCCTGTGGGCTCGCTATTCCGCCGAAATCGATCCGGCGTGGGCGGAACCTCTGGCCGGATCGCTGACGCGCACCACATACGCCGACCCGCACTGGTCGGGTTCTCGTGGTTCCGCAGTGGCGAGTGCGAAGGTGCTATTGTACGGTCTGCCGATCGTACAGGACCGTACCGTGCAATGGGGCCGCATCAATCCGTTGGAGGCCCGCGATTTCCTGATTCGTCAGGGTTTGGTGGAGGGCGACATCCAGCAGCGCTTCCCCTACGACGATTTCGTCACGAAGAACCGCGACGTCCTCGAAGAGGCCGCCGACGACGCGAGCCGCACCCGTCAGATGGCGCAGACGGTCAGTGACGAGGATCTGTTCGATTTCTACAACGCCATCATTCCCAACACCGTCACGAACGTCGCCGATTTGGCGAAATGGTGGAAGACGAAGCATGACGAACGGCCTGACTTGTTGGATTTCGATCCGGAGAAGGTCGAACGTCTCGCCGATGCCGATTCGGTATCGTTGTCCGACTACCCCGACCATTGGCATACGCTCGGTACGGACGGCTCACCCATCGACCTGCGGTTGAGCTACGTGTACGATCCGCATGATCCGAACGACGGCGTAACCGTGCACATTCCATTGAAGGCGCTCTCTCGACTGACGCCGGAACAGTTCTCGTGGAATGTGCCCGGCTTGCTGGACGAGCTCATCGTCGGCATGATCAAATCACTGCCGAAAACGTTGCGCGTGCAATTCGTGCCCGCCCCGGACACGGCACGTAAGATCCGCGCATGGATCGACGAGCGGTATCCGGATCTGCCCGGCTCCGGAAGCCAGCAGAGGCCGAATCTTCCACCGGGTGACGCGGATGGCGTGGCTGTGTGGCCGGATCTGCCTCACGTGTTCACGCAGGCCGCCATCGACATCGTCGGCGCGCAGATCCACCCGGAAGTGCTCACCGGCGAACTATGGAACAAGCTCACGCCATACCTGCGCATGACCTTCGCCGTGGAACAGCAACTGCCGGCCAATCGCAAGCAGCAGCACGGCAGACGCCACGCACGGGGACCGGTCAAGGTACTCGGCACCGGCAAATCGCTGGTTGAACTGCAACGCACATTTGCCGAACAGGCCGAGGCTTCCGCCCGGCAGATGGTCAAAAGGCAGGCGGAAACGGCAGGGAACCAAGGCAAGCTGGTGCAGAAGGCGAACCTGCTGCACAAAGCGGGCGCCACCACCGAAGCACGCGCCACCATGCTCTGGCAAGGCGCGCTTGACGCACTGCGGCTACCCGGAGAACGCATCTCCTCACGCTGGCTCGGCACGGAAGCGCTCATGCTCGCCTCCGCCCCCTACAAGTCCACGAAGGAACTCACCGAAGACCTGCAGCTGGCCGCCGTCAAGCGCCTGTTGCCGAAGGTCGACGAACTGCCTGATGACGAGGCGTTGGCAAACGCGGTGCTCGATGTACGCGAAGTGTACGAAGACACCGTGTACGCGGTGGCACACGACGTGATCGCCATACTGAAACGCTATGCGGAAGTCGACAAAGCCGTGTCCGGCAAGGCCGACCTGCCCCTGCTGAGCGTACTGCAGTCGATCCGCGAGCACATCGCCACGCTCGTCTTCCCCGGCTTCATCGGCAAGACTCCACCAGAAGCATTGCCGTCCATCGAACGATACCTGCACGCCGACCTGTTGCGCCTCGCCAAGGCGAAAAACGACAAGAACCGCGACGTGCGCTGGGCATGGGAAGCCGACGAAGCCAAACAGCTCGTCGACAAAACCATGGCGAAAGCCCAACGCGAACCGGCCGGTCCACGCCATGAAACGCTCATGAAACAGGCCGAAACCGTACGCTGGATGCTCGAGGAATTCTACGTGTCCCTCTGGGCGCAGGAACTCGGCACCCCAAAGCCAATCAGTCTGCAACGCATCAAGAAGGCGCTCAACTGACCGATTGCCCGGTCTTTGACCGAGACGGGAACGTGAGTTCCGCTCACTCGGCGCTATTTGCCACGCGAGTAGAATTCACGTTCACGTGCGACGAACGGGCGCAGCATTGTGGTGATGGCGATGGCGCACAACAGGAACAGCGCGCCGACGGGGCCGAGCCACATCAGACCGACATGGCCGTTGACCACGCCGCCGACGGCGGAGCCGAGAGCGATGCCGATATTGAACGACATGGAGTTGAGCGACGCGGCAAGGTTCAACGATCCCGGATGCGACTGCGAGGCGACATCCATATACAGCACCTGCGATGCGGAGTTCTGCAGGTACATGAACATACCGAGTACCACGAGCAGCAGCGCGCCGTACACCGGCACCCAATGTGCCACGATCAGCGACGCCATGAGCACCGCATGCGCGCAATAGATCGGGCGGATATGCGTCAGCGGTTCCACTCCTCTGCCCCGGTCCGCGAGCTTGCCGCCGTATAGGTTGCTCCACAGGCAGGCTGCGCCGAAAATCACCAGTCCGACACTCAAATACCGTTCCGGCACATGCACCTCGTCGCGCATGATCGGCGTCAGGTACGTGTAGAACACGTAGCTCGCGGCCGCACCGAACACCACATCGAGCACGCCGAGCTGGATGCGCCGGTCGAAGAACAGGCGGAACTGCGGCAGGAAGCCGATCTTCACGATATGGCTGTTGCGCGGCAATACGATGACCATCAGCACGATGAGCACGACAGTGAGCACGTTGACCAGATGGAACGCCCAACGCCAGCCGAACACGTTCGCCACCCATGTGCCGACCGGTACCCCCACGACGGATGCGATGGAGAAGCCGGAGAACACCCATGCGATGAATTTCGTGCGATATCGTTCCGTCGTCACATCGGGAGCGTACGTCATGGCAATGGCCACAAGCGTACCGGAGACGAGTGCGATGAGGATTCGCGCGATGACGAGCACGCCATAGTTGGGCGCGAACGCGCACAGCACGTTGCCGAGCAGGAAGACGCCGACCAGCGTCAGATGCGTGGCGAAGCGTGGGAAGCGCGCCGACAAGGCCGAGCCGAGCGGCGTGACCGGTGCGTAGACAAGCGCGAATAACGAAACCAGATTACCGACGGTCACTTCGGATACCTTCAGTCCGGCCGCGATATCCGGCAGGATGCCGACCATGATGAACTCGCTCATGCCCAGCATGAAGCTCAAGGCCACGAGAATCGTCACCGGAAGATTGAAAAATCGGTCCTTCTTCACGTTGTGCGTCATACGTCACTCTCTCGTCAATCGTTCTGCATATCACGAAACGATTGCCAACTTTAGACGGGCCCTGCGCCCTTTCCACCCTTTCGACGCATCCGAATTCCACATGCTGACTATGTTCATTCAACTTACGAAATCGACCCTAGGCTGGCGCGCTACAATATGGCACAATGACAAGCACAAAACGTCGCAAACGTAACCCTCGGCGCAGACTCCCCCATCTCAGGTCCTTGCGCAACACCTGGAAAAAGGCTGGCCTCAGGAAACGAGTCGGTATGCTCTGCAGGACGCTGCTTGTCATCATCATCGCAATCGCCTTGGTCGTGGGTCTGGTGCGCTTCGTCAGCTGGCGTGTGGAAGTCGGACAGGCCGAGAAGACGCAGAATCAGCTGCAGGCGCAATACGATTTCAATCCCGGCAACATCATCTCCGACGGGCAGTTCTTCAACGGCAACGCTTTGAGCGAAGCACAGGTCCGATCCTTCATCGAGGAGCAGGGAGCGGCATGTTCGGGCGAACGATGCCTCAAGACCATGACCTTCGATACCGAATCACAGTCGGCCAACGAATACTGCGAGGCATACGAAGGCGGCAAGAACGAAAGCGCCGCGGCGATCATCTACAAATCAGGCAAGGCCTGCGGGGTAAGCCAGAAAGTGCTGCTCACCGTACTGCAGAAGGAGCAGCATCTGCTCACCGCCACCGACCCGAGCGACTTCCAGTACAAGTCTGCGATGGGCCTGAGTTGCCCGGACGATGCGAACTGCGATCCGGAATATGCGGGATTCTTCAAACAGGTGTACGGCGCAGCCAAGCGATACCAGTACTACGTGCAGCATGAAGACGATTACGGCTACCATGCCGGCGCTCTCAACTACATCCAGTACCATCCGAATGCCGAATGCGGCGGCACGAACGTGTATATCGAAAACAAGGCGACCGCACTGCTGTACATCTACACGCCATATCAGCCGAATACGGCCGCATTGGAGGCAGGGGCCGGAGAAGGCGACGCCTGTTCGTCATATGGCAACCGTAATTTCGCCATCATCTATTCGAGCTGGTTCGGCAATCCGCGCGGCTAGGTCTTCCGAACGGGAGGCGGCGCACGAGGACCGCATGCAAAAGGTCCGTCATCCAAGCAGATCGGATGACGGACCTCCTCGATCAAACGCCTACGGTCGTAAACGCGAGCCGCCCGGCAATCACAGCTTCGGCAGATACTTCTTCAGCTCGTACGGCGTGACCTGCTGACGATATTCCTCCCACTCCTGACGCTTGTTGCGCAGGAAATACTCGAAGGCA
Organism: Bifidobacterium sp. MSTE12; assembly: GCF_000513015.1. Classification (NCBI taxonomy): domain Bacteria; kingdom Bacillati; phylum Actinomycetota; class Actinomycetes; order Bifidobacteriales; family Bifidobacteriaceae; genus Bifidobacterium; species Bifidobacterium sp. MSTE12. Next base: position 50,397 of record NZ_AZYA01000037.1, read on the forward strand.
TGCTCGCCGAGCACTCCGGCCACGAAATCGGACTTCTCCATGATCTTCAACGCCTCGTCAAGTGACTCCGGCAACGGCTGAATGCCCATGGCCTGACGTTCAGCATCGGTGAGCTCCCACACGTCGTCGCTGGTCGGCTCGCCCAACTGCATCTGCTTATCGACGCCGTCAAGGCCTGCGGCCAACAGCACAGAATACGCCAGATACGGATTGGCGACCGGATCGAGCGCACGGAACTCCATACGTGCGGAGTTGCCCTTGCCCGGCTTGTATTGCGGGATGCGAAGCAGAGCGGAACGGTTGTTGTGCCCCCAGCAGATGTAGCTCGGCGCCTCGGCGCCGCCCCACAGTCGCTTGTAGGAGTTGACGTATTGGTCGGTGACCGCGCAGATTTCCGCCGCATGGTACAGGATGCCGGCAGCGAACTGGCGGGCGGTCATGGACATGTTGAATTCCTGACCGGCCTCATAGAACGCGTTGGCGTCGCCTTCGAACAGGCTCAAGTGCGTGTGCATGCCGGAGCCCGGAGCGTCGGAGAACGGTTTCGGCATGAAGCTGGCGTGGATGCCGCGCTCCAGCGAAATCTCCTTGACCACGGTACGGAAGGTCATGATGTTGTCGGCCGTGGTGAGCGCATCCGCGTACCGCAGATCGATCTCATTCTGACCGGGACCCGCCTCATGATGCGAGTATTCCACCGAAATGCCCATCTGCTCGAGCATGTTCACGGTGGCACGACGGAAGTCCATGCCTGGACTGCGCGGCACGTGATCGAAATATCCGCCTTCGTCGATCGGCGTCGGCGACTTGGACCAATCGTCCTGCTTCTCGAACAGGTAGAACTCGATTTCCGGATGCACGTAGAAGGTAAAGCCCCGCTCCTTGGCCTTGGCCAAGGCCTGCTTGAGGACATGACGCGGATCCCCCAGCGACGGCTCTCCATCAGGGGTGAGCACGTCACAGAACATGCGCGCGGTACCCTGCGGACCGCCGCGCCATGGAAGAATCTGGAAGGTGGACGGGTCAGGCTTGACGATCATATCGTCTTCGGACACGCGCGTCAGACCTTCCACCGCGGAACCGTCGAATCCGAGCCCCTCCTCGAATGCGGCCTCAAGTTCCGCAGGTGCGATGGCAACGGATTTCAATGTTCCCAGCACATCCGTGAACCACAGGCGAATGAAGCGCACGTCGCGTTCCTCGACGGTGCGCAGCGCAAACTCTTGCTGTTTATCCATAATGCATCATCGTTCCATGCGCATGTTACGAACATCGTTAACACGCGCCGTGCCGCTCCTACTCCTTGATGGCAAGCGTGGCGAGCTGCGCCACGAAAAGCCCTTCGTCACGCGTGACGATCTGCGCACGGCCCGGCACGGCCCTCACCGGCTTGACCCTGCCGATCAGCTGGCCTTCGTTCGGATCGCCCGACAACAGGATGCCGGGCATGCCAAGATCCTGGAACGACTGCAATACCGGATCATACATGGCACGGCTCGCGCCGCCGGTACGCCTGGTCACAATGACATGCAGCCCCAGATCGCCGGCCTGCGCCAGAAGCGGCACCAACGCACGCAACGGATTGCTCCGACTGGTCGCGACTAAATCATAGTCATCCACCAGCACATAGACTTCCGAGCCCGTCCACCACGAACGATTGCGCAATTGCTCGGCGGTCACGTCCGGCCCCGGAATGCGGGTCGACAGGAAATCCGCGAGCTCCGCAAGCTGTTCCGTGGCCATCGTGTCGTTGGTCAGGTATGCTCCCATATGCGAGTCCGGAATCTGGGCGAGGTTGGCGCGCCGATAATCCACCATGAAGATCTTCGCCTTGCCATCCGGGTATCCACGCACGATCTCGTTGATCACCAATCGCAGGAACGTGGACTTGCCGGAGCCGGAATCCCCGAACAGGTAGCAGTGCGGCTCCCTATGCAGATCCAACACCACCGGAGCGAGGGCGTTTTCATTGATGCCGATGACCATCCTGCCATGGGTGAGACTTCCGGAGACGTCCTGCCCCGCCACGGCGTCAGCGAGCGCGGCATACGGCAGATTCGTAGGCAGCAGACGCAGTTTCGGGCCCGGCCTACCCTTCCAGGCCGCATGCACCTTGGCGATCAGATCGGCGATGCCGTCGCCCACCGTAGCGGCGTCGTGCCCACCATCGATACGTGGCAACGCGGCAAGCATGTGCAGTTTCGCCATGCTCAGACCACGGCCCGGAGTCCCCTTGGGCACGGTGGCGGCGATCTTGCGATCGATCTGGGAATCACCTGGATCCCCGAGGCGCAATTCAAGCTTGGTGCCGAGCAGATCGCCGATATTGGCCCGAATCTCCAACCACCGGTTGGCACTCAGCAACACATGCACGCCGAAGGTCAGACCGCGTGCGACAATCTGTTGCACCTTGGCTTCCAACTCTTCATAATCGTTACGGAACACTCCCCAGCCGTCGATGACCAGAAACACATCGCCATACCCGTCATCGACCTGTCCCGCGGCGCGACGCCGACGATAGGTGTCCATGCCGTCGATGCGCCGTTCCTTGAAGAAGCGCTCGCGGGAGTCGATGATGCCGGAGACTTCGGCAAGTGTACGGCGCACTTTCTCCTCTTCGTTGCCGGAAGCCACGCCACTGATGTGTTCCAGGGCTTCCATGGAGGCGAACGTACCGCCGCCGCAGTCGATGACGTAGAATTGCGTCTCCAGCGGGGAATGCGTCAATGCCAGCGATGCGACGATGGAGCGCAGCATCATGCTCTTGCCGCTGAGGGGTCCGCCCACCACGGCCACGTGACCTCCCGCACCGGATAGGTCGAGCGCCATGATTTCGCGTTTCTGTTCGCGAGGCCGATCTTCAAGCGCGCATGGGGCGAGCAACGTGCCGCGGGCCCTCCAGCTCGGGCAGATCAAACCATATTGTTCGGTGACGGTCAGGTCGGGCATGAAGTCGTCGAGGGAATTCGGCGTGATCAGCGGCGGTAGCCACACCACGTGGGCCGGCGTGCCTTTGCCGCGCATCTGTTCGACGGCATATTGGAATGTGGTGGTCTCTCCCGGAAGATCCTTTGGTGCGCCGGAAACGTAGGATGCGCGGAATCGTGTGATGGTGCCGTCCGGGGACTTCAGGTAGCCGATGCCCGGTAGGCTCGGCAGTTCGTAGGCGTCCGGAATGCCCAGCACCGCCCGGGATTCGGAGGCAGAGAACGTTTTGAGACCGATGCGATAGGACAGATGCTCGTCCAGACCGCGTAGCTTGCCTTGTTCAAGACGCTGCGAGGCTATCAGCAGGTGTATGCCGAGTGAGCGGCCCACCGCGCCGATGCGTACAAAGGACTGTACGATGTCCGGCTTGGCTTTGAGCAGTTCGGAGAACTCATCCACCACCACCAGCAAGGATGGCAACGGCTTCAGATCGGTACGCCCGCCATTGACTCTGGCATCTTCGTATTCGGTGATGTTCGCCAGATTGCCGGCATCGCGCAGTAGCTCCTGACGGCGGTTGATCTCGCCGTCCAAGGCGTCTTCCATACGGTCGACCAGCGACGCCTCCCTGCCAAGATTGGTGATGATGGACGAGATGTGCGGCATGCCGTCCATTCCCGCAAAGGTCGCACCGCCTTTGAAATCGATGAGCACGAAATTGAGTTGATCGGGCGAATGGCTCAAGGCCAGGGAGAGTACCAGCGTTCGCAGCACCTCGGATTTGCCCGAACCGGTCGCACCGACCAGCACGCCATGCGGGCCCATGCCGCGCTGACCCATCTCCTTGATGTCGAGATACGCGGTGCTGGTGTCATCGAACAGGCCGATAGGTGCGCGGAGCCGTTCCTTGCCCGTCCGATATGCCCACAATGCGTTCAGATTGATGTTGCGGATGTCGCTGATGCCCAGCAGATCCGGCAGTTCGGAGGATTTCTTGCGTGCATTTGTGGATTGCGCGCCGTTGTCGGAGCGTTCCTGCGATGGCGCATCGCCGAGGCGACGCGCGACGGCGAGGGCCTCACCCACCGTCAGTCCGTCCGGTTCGATTCGTATCGGCTTGATGGTGGTTGAGAAAAGCTCCACCATGTCGGCATCGTGGCTTTCGAGCACGTTCAGGCCTTCTTCGATCACGGCCTGCGAAAAGAGGACTCGTAGCACATCGTCCTCTTCGAGTTCGCCCCATTGACTGGGCATGTCGATGACGGTGACGCCTCCGAGTCCATCCGAGGAGAACAGTCGGGTCTCCTTGGCGAGCGTGTCGCGATCGAAACCGTCGTTGATCACGATCACATGCGGGGATATCTCGTCATCACCGGTGTATCGATTGCGGTTGACCACATCATCCCCAACGAGGCCGTCGACCATGTGGGTGTTGGTGGTCACCATGAACCGGCTCAGGTCGGAAGGTGTCGAAGACGCGCCTTTCCACCCTTCATCGAACTCCTCGTTAAGCGTGTGGGAGTGCGGCAGCAGGCGGATCCAATCCCATCGGCCCGCATGTTCGACGGAAGTCAGCACGAGCACACGCAGATGTTCCGGCGAATGCCATACGGCCGCCTGGCAGACCAGCGTGCGGGCGAGCGCCTCCGTATGCTCGATGTCGCCCAGGAGCTCCACACGTTTGAAGGCACGCATATCTATGGTGTAGGGCATGTTGCGCAGGGATTGATGCGCCAGCATGAATCGATGCGCCGCCGAGGCCGAAACGGGATCAAGCTGCGCCAAGGGCGGCAGTTCGGGCGATTCGAGTTTGAGGCAGAGCGGCACCTCCTGGGTGCCGCAGCGCAGGACCATGAAGTCCTCGTCTGCGGGGATGCGTTCCCAGCGACGTTCCGGTTCTTCCGCGAGCGCCGTCAGGGATTGCGGCGATGGCGCGTTCCAGAGCGCCGCGTTACGCTGTTTGCGGCCTGCGGCGCGTACGGTTTTTCGCAGTCCGGTCAGATAGGTGAGGTATTCCCTGCGTGAAGCGGTCAGGTTGGCCATGCGTTGTGAACGCTGGCGAAAACCATTGACCACCACGAATCCCAATGACGAGACCATGAACATGCCGCCGGTGAGTATGCCGGTCAGTCCTGAATTGGTCATCAGCATCATGACCATGGCGCTGATGGCGCCCAGCAACGGCACAAGCGAAGTGAGCAGCGTGTTGACGCCATCGCTGGGCTCGAGTTCCGGCGGAGGTTGCAGCACGACCCTGCCTTTGGGCGTTTTCGGGCCTTCGAGTCTGCTGGCCTGCGTTTCTTCAGCGCTCACGAGCGTGTTTCCTCCTGCTTGTCGACATGATGATGCTGCATCCCATGTCACCTAGGAAAATGCGGTTTCTGGTGTGGATGGGGAATCGTTGCCGCGCCTTCAATCTGGTTTCCTCGCCGTTTTCGTTGACGACTTTCGTTCCGTTGGTACTGCCTAGATCGGTGATCCACAGATGATCCTCGGTGATTTCAAGTCGTGCATGGCTACGCGATACGGTGCCGGTGTGGTCCGGCACCGCGAGCACGGCGTCTTCCGGTTGCTGTGCTGCGGGCCTGCGGCCGAGAACCAGCGTGGAGGGGATGTCGAGCGATTGTTTGGAACCGTCTTCGAAGAAGATGATGATGTGCGGTGCCGGTGCGACGGGTACCGGCATGGCCGGTACCGCCGGCGCTGCCGGAGCCGGCTTGGGGTGAGGGGGCAAAGCGACCGTAGGCAACGAGGATGGTCTTCTTGCCACCGTCCGTGGTATGGATGGGTTCGACTCATCCGCCATGGCGATCCGTTGACGCGGTGCCCTTGCCTGTACGACGATGGGCTGGCGGATATCGACGCTTGCCAGCGAGGCAAGCCTGTTCGCCCATCCCTGGTTGAGATCGTTCCCGGAGAACAGCGGCGAACACATGACTATCGGGAGCCCTACGAATGCAGCCAGCAGTGAGGCGATCAACATGCAGTATTTGATGAGGATGCGTCCCATTCCGGCGGGAAGCACCCCGGCTGTGGCATCATGCATGCCTTCGACCCGGACCGTTCGCAGCCCAAGCATCATATTGCCCGGGGTTATGCCTCGGGAACCTTCACCCACTGCAAGCACCGCCACCGCTTCAAGCGCAATCATGGCCGTCACCGTGATGTCGTGGCTGATCAGGGCGGCGACACCCGCGCACGCCACCACGAATCCCAAATCAATGAAGGAGGCCTCACATTGCCTGGCCGCGTCGGCCGGGCGAAAACGAGTGATCAGTGTCGAGGCGGTCATCATAACCCCCTTATGAATTCCAAGGCGCCGACGGCGAAGAACGTCGCCGGCGGCGTGCACATCATGGAGGCGAAGCACAGTACGTCGCCGATGCGGGACAATGCGAGCGAATGGAATCCGCCATGCTGGGCGAGCATGCCGAATGCCATGGTCAATCCCAACGCGCCAACGGTCAGCACGCACGCCAACGGCAAGGCTTGCCCCCAATCCGGCAGCGCATGCGGCATATGCATGCACCAGATCAGCAGCACGGTGACACCGCCAAGGCGCATCAGGTATCGTTCGAAGGGACGACCGGACTGACGTGGCTTCAGGGTGAGGAACAGGAACAGCGCGGCACTGAGCGTCAGGAAGCCGATGCGATCATACGGCTGGTCGAACGCACAGGAATCGGCCACTATCGCATATGTCAGCAACATCAGCATCATGCATATCGTGAAACCGGTGGAATACCGTGCCAGAAACGTCTGCATGTCGTCATGTACATCGGCCCGTGTAAGTACGCGGGACTTTTCCGGAATACCGCCGCGTACCGTCCAACGACGAGTCATGTAGGTGCGCCATTCCACCAGATAGCGGTCCGGCACATGCATCACGATATTGGGCAGCATCTGCAGGCAGCAGACCGCCACGGTCAGCACGAAACCGGCCAGCAACCGCACATGCAGCGTATGGATCAGTGCGACGGCGCATATCAGCATCAAGGGCACCGACGACGCAAACGTAGCAACGATTGCCCCTCCGATGGTCGGATCGGCGACAAGGACCATCATCAGCGTCATGTTCACAGCCACGTAGCAGGATGCGAATAGCGCACCGGCCGTCATCGGCTGCGTGCATCGAATCATGAATGAGGCCGCCGCGCCACCGCATACGGCCAGCATCACCGAACACGCGAACGCGCCCAACGACATGGCACGGTCATGGTCACGGATGCCTTTCAGACATAGCCAGTCACACAACGATACCGCCAGCGTCATTCCGGCGAACAGGACCATCGGCGTATCACGCGTCTGCTCCTGCACGGACGGAGACATCAAGGATGCCGTCAGTGCGACGACCGCGACGAAACCGAACAATGCGGCACTGGCGAGAGCCACACCATCCAGGCTCCGCTGCACTACCGGCCGCGCGCCGTCATGACCGCCCCGCCTGACGGATTCCGCGGATGGTGCGGATGCCGCACCACCATCATGCCTGGGCATTCAGTCGCGATTCCAGATCATGCAGACGCTTCATCTGTTCGTCCAGTTTGACGCGTCCCTGAGCGGCTTCGTTGTCCGGATCATCCACATCCTCAACATAATCGCGCATATAGCCCGCCAGCTTGCCGGCATACCCGCGCACCTCACGCGCCTCCGGGGACTTGTCGATGCCCGAAAGAATGTCGCTCTCACAGGTTTCGCCCATGTCGATGCGCTGCTGCAGCACCTGCCAAGCACGACCGTTGTCGCCTTTGCGACGCCGCTCCTCGATGTTCTTCCTGCGTTCGGCGATCAGTTCGTCGACGCGATGCCTCTCTCGGGCAAGCTCGGATTGCATCGCTTTGCGTCGAGCGGAAATCGCATCCAGACGTTGCATGAAAATTTCAATATCCACGTTTCCCATGGCGCTCCTTCTATATTGTGCAATTACATGGCATGAATATCGGCATTACACGAGCGGCCCTACCATGCGCCGCCGCCACCGCCGCCGCCAAAGCCGCCACCGCCGCCAGCGGTGGCGCTGCCGCCACTGGCACCGCCGCTTCCGGTACCGAACTGGTCCAATGCCGACTGGGATTCGCTCGTCAGATTCACCATGGTGGATGCAACCCCGACGAAATCGGCGATGGCTCCCAACAACGTGGCGATATATTCCGTCACTTTCACGGCAAAGTCAATCGCCACCCCGACATCGACCGCAGCTTGGGCGGTTCCGACGAGCGGTCCCACAACCGGTATGCTGAATTCGGCGGCATCCGCGGCCAGCAGTTCGATAAGCAGTTCGATTCCGTCCATGACCATGTCGAACGTTCCATCGACCTCATCCGCCAGGGCCTCCAGCGCCTGCGCCACTTCGAGGCACGGCTGCGGCCCCTTGCCGGCAGTCTCCGCAAGGCTATTGTTACGAATGACGAACAGATCGGCCGCCTTGCCGGACCAGGACGTCTCATCGACATTGGAGGAGACGTTGCGCACGGCACTTTGCAGCGCACTCAGCGATTCGGCCAACGCCCGCCATTGGTTGGCGGTGGCACGCAGATCATCCCAATCACCGAAGAACGGCTTCTTGATCCACTCATCGACGGGACTGTATCCGAAGATGGCTTTGCATAACGCGTCAACCGCCGTAATGGCAATGCGCGCCTTGGCGAAACCACCATGAATCTTCTCCGTCAGGCCCTTTTCGGCAGCCGATCCCGCCGCCGAAACCTGTTGAGACGATTCCAAAGCCTGCTTTGCGATCGCTCCGGCGGATTCGAAAAGTCCCTTATTGTCGTTTACCCTTTTCGCCCATGAGTATGTTGGCTCCGATGAGGAATCAGTCATGATACGACGCCTCCTTTCTATTTGATCTCACTGCGCTGAGGCAGCTCCACGATGTCGCGGTCCTGATACAGCGATTTCAATTCGTCGGCTGTTCTGCCTAGCGGATCCTTGGCCGCGATGGACCGCCACACCGATTCCTCCGTCTCCTTACGCATGGCCTCACGCGCCATCTCGGAGTCGCCGATGCGCACCGCGGCGTCATAGTCGCCATCATTGTCGAAATCGATGGCCGCATATTTGGAGTCGTCCTTGTCGAATATGCTGATGCGGGCGTCCGCACCCGCATCGGGAGTCATGGAAACATCATCCTTGCCATCGTGGTCGGCATCGATGCTGAAGGAGCCGGATTTCCCCGCGTTGGTCCCGGGAGGCATCGGCACGGATGCGGAGTCCCGTTTGGACAGTTTGATGGAACCGTCCTCCAATACCGTCGCATGGATGTCACCCCCCGTAAGGTTCAGGGAATAATCATCCTTGGCGTCACCATTGGTATCGATGCCGACGGTGTTGATGGTGTCCTTGGTCTTCTGGTCGGTCGGCTGCACGGCATCGGCCGCTCCCGCACCTTGCCGTGTACCGGAACCGGCCCCGTTCGCGGTGGCGATCGGAGCATATGAAGTCCGCGCATCGTCGGTTTCGCCCGTCGAGGTATCCGCTGACGACCCCTGTGCCGGTGTCGAAATGCTGTGCATTCCGGAGGCGCCGGAAGAATCGGCCGAGTCACCGCCACCAACGGTGCCGGTACCGCCTGCACCACCGCCAATGACGTCGCTGTCATGTTGCTTGTTCTCGAGTGCCGTAAGGCGTTCGCCGTGTTCATCAATCTGCTTTTGCAGGTTATCGATCCGGTCCTGGCACTTGCATTCGACCTGCTGACTGTCTTCCGATGCGCCTTGCAACGCCGTGGACAGCTTTTCCGCCATCTGCCCGATATTGCCCAGATACCCTTGCGTCGCAATCTTGCACGCAATATATGGAGGATATAACGCCATCATGAACAAACCAAAGCCGGGGTTGCCGGCTCCGGTCTTCACGAATGCGGATTTCGCCGTAGCAAACCCGTTGGAGGCTTCCTGGTATGCCTGCGCCGTTTTAGCCAGATCGTCAGGATTGTAAAGTATGCATTGTGATGCCATAAGCGGTTTCCCCTTCCTCTCTCTTCCAGTGGTTTCGGTCACTCGCCCGAGCGCTTGCGATGGCCTGCCATCGCTGCGAGCGGCTTGGGAATGAATTCGTCGTCGTCTTCAATCGTCGGTGCGATATACCCCAACGTGTTATGGCGCTTGTCACCTTTGCTCGAAGAGGCACCACGCCCGGCACCCATCATCGCCGGAGTCATGCCACGCGTGGAAGCCGCCTCCGCGGAAGATGCCGACCCGGTTCTCGGCAGACCCGCTGCCATGCCGGTGGCGCCCTTGATCGATGAGGATACGGCGGTTGCCCGCACCGGCTCGTTCGCATAATACGATCCCATGCCAGCACCGCTCAGCGAGGCCAACCCCGCACCGCCGGCGCCGCCGGCACCACCGCTGAGTACACCCATGGACGAACCCGAGCCCGCGAGACGCCCCGCAGCCAAGGTGCTGCCGACTCCCACGCCGGCGCTGGCCGCCATCGCCGTACGCCCCAGGCCACCATGCAGCGAGCCCGCACCGTTCAGACCGTCCATGCCGCCATCGACCGACATGTGGTCCTTGCGGTAGGCCCACCTGCCGGTCGCCGGATCGTACACCAGCCCGTCCGAGCGGGAACCGCTTCCGACTCCATCGAATCCCGGCACATTGGAACGGCCCGTCCCACCCGACATACCGGCGGTGGACAGGCCGGCATTCGAAGCCGTGGCGGAGGCATTGGCGGAATCCGAAACGGCGCCCTTTGCGGCCACGCCTGCGGCAGCGGTACCGCCGCCGACACCCGCACCTGCGGCACCGATGGTGGACAGGCCACCGCCCGATCCCTTGTTGTTCGACCCATTGGTAAGGGGGGAATCCCCGATTGCCTTGTCCTTGGAGCCATCGGTGGAGGGAGCCGGCCAGATCCCATTCACATCAACCGCGTGAAAAGAATCAACCCGAGGCACTCCGCCTCGGACCTTTCCTATCAGTCGCTTGTATTCTTTTTTCGCCTCCTCTTCTCGGTTGCTGGCAAGCATCCGGGAGATCAAATTCGCACCGGCGATCCCCATAACCCCCGTCACGGTGCCAAGTCCCGGCACGATCCAGTCCATCGGCTCGGTGGCGTTCATGATGGCCTGCTCGGATTCCTTGCTCAACTTGTCACCGGGAAGACGAACGTTCTGCGCCTCGCAAATGACATCGTTGAACGTTTCGATACGCTGCCGGATTCGCTTCGCCTGGGTGGTGAAATCGGCATCGCTGATATTTTGGACGATCCGGTCGGAACATGCCAATGCGGTGTCACGAGCGCTGCATTCGAACACGCCATCCTCCTGCAGTACGGTCCCAGCACGCCTCAATGCGTCGGAGGCCTTGTCCATCGCATCGCAGAACCGTGTGATCTCATCCGGGAACTCCCACTGGGTCGTCCGCGCAATCATCGACAGCAGTTCCTCATAGTTGCTTTTGCCCGTTGATTTTTCCTTAAAGGCCATATTCGTCCTTTCCTGAATGCGTTTTCCAGATGTTGTTCAATTACGATTGGCCTACCGTCGTGGCGGCAATGGCGGCTGTTGGGCCGGCGGGCCGGCGGACGGCGGATACCGCACCGGCGGGACCCCGGACGGATACGCCGGCCCGCCACCCACTGCGGCGGCCGGCCCCTGCGGTGGCCGGCGCCGGCCACGGGCACGACGCCGCGCCACCACGGCCGCCACGATTCCGCCGACCACCACCAGCGCGGCCACGCCGGCCACCGGCACCACCCATCCCGGCAACGCCGACGAACCCGCATCCGCGTCCGCGTCCGCCTGCCTGTCCGCCTGGTCGGCGGTGGCGGTCGCCGACCAGCGCATGCAATCCGAACCGCCGTCCCTGCGACACTGCTCCACCTTCCGCCACGCCCGTGCCTGGCGCCGGTACTCCCGGCCGACCAGTGTGCACGCCGTCGTGCAGGTGACTTTCTCGCCGCTCGGGGAGAACGGGTCGCTCTCCGCGAACGTGGCGTCCGTCCAATCGGGATGCTCCGTGTACATGCCCTTGGTCTCCTCGTGCCGTTCGCTGGCTTTGACCGCCCACTCCAGCAGCGGGTTCACGTCCGGATAGCCCGTCGGGTCGACCGACAGCAGGCGCGGCAGGTCCACCGCGCCGAACCCCGTGCGATGCTCCTCGTCCAGCCGTGCCTCGCCCGAATCGTTACCCTTCGTATTGCGCACCAAGGACTGCAGGATCTGGTTGCCCGTCGCCTCAGGCCACTTCTGCACCGCCAACGTCAGATACCCCGTCAGGTCGGCCGCCGCGGTCGACGTGCCGCCATCGCCGAGGGAGAGCTCGCGCCGGTTGGTGAAGCCGTATACGAGCGTGTCGGCCCCGGGGCTCAGGATCGACACGTTGCCGTCCATGACATCCGATGTGGCCGACACCGTGCCGTCCCGCGCCAGGGAGTTGACGGTCACCGTCCCGGGAAAATAATTGTTGGAGGTCGGCTCGCCCACCAGGTCGTACAGGCCCGCTTCGGTGGAGTTGTCCCTTGCGCTCACCAAGATCACGCCATGGCGCAGCGCATGCAGGGCCGCCCGGTAATAGTCCCAGTCCGCCGCGTCCAGGAACGACATGTTGATGATGCGCGCGCCCGAATCCACCGCGTCGGTGACACTGGATACGAGCTGGTCGACACTGTTCCCGTCGGCATCCACGCAGGCATCGAAGTTCGAGAATCCGCCGAGCGAGCCGGTAATGGCGAAGTTATACGGGTAGGCGATCACCGACGCGTCCGGCGCGATGCCCTGGATGCCGGCGCCGCCGTCATAGCCCTTCCCGTTGCCCACGATCAGGGCGACCATGTGGGTGCCATGGGTCATGTTGAACCCGTCGGCAGTGCCCAGCGTCATGTCCCGCTTCGACATGACCCGGTTCTTGTCGTATACGTCGTGGCACGAGTCGCCATGCGAGAGCGCCAGCCTGTACGTCACGTCCGCGTCCGCCAGGGCCGGATAGTCCCGCACGACCTGGTCGTCGATCACCGCGACCTTCACGCCCTTGCCCGTCAGTCCGGCATCCCACGCGTCGCGCACGCCCATGTCCTCGATGCGCCAGTCGACCGTCCCGTCCGCCGCCGCCGTCCGCGCGCACAATCCCGCGCACAGGCCCGCGCACAGCAGGCAGGACGTCAACGCCGACACCATACCGGGCAACCGCCCCCGACGCCCGAACCGCACCATCACAGCACCACCCCTACTCGGAAGACGACGAACCGGCGGACACCGACCCGCCGTCCGAAGAGGACTCATCCAACGTGATGATTTTCGCCATCCCGGATGCCGAAGCATGTCCGGTGGAATCCGCGGACGGCGCCGCCGCCACCTTGGCTTGGGCGTCATTGATGGCATCCATCTGTGATTCCTCGGTTTTGGTGAAGATGTCCACAGTGGTGCTCAGCCGCTGTGCATACTCCTGCACCGCCTCGTGAAGACGCTCCCTGGATTGCCGGAACGCCTGAGCGGACCGCTTGAGATCCTTCTCAAGCATCTGTTCGAAGAAGTTGGCGTTTCCGCGCGTCGCACCCTTCCATTGGGCATCGGCGTCCCGTACATCCTCTCCCATGTCGTTCAAATCTTTCGCCTGGGTTTGCACCGTTTCAGGCTGCAGGCTGACTTTTTCAACCATCTGTTCCCCTTCTTCCCATCATGTCATCGATTGCATACGAGGCGGTGAGGTCGGGATGCCCCACCCTGTGCGGGGATGTCCCGACCTCACCGAATCCCGATGTTTTAGAAGCGTCCCGCGGAACGGGCGTCGGACTCGACATACTGCTGGGCGATCTGCGAGGTCGCCTGAGAGATCTGCCCCAGAATCTGGTTCATCTCCTGCAATTTGCCGTTCCAATCACGCTGGGCCTGATGGTATGCCTCACGGGCCGCACCATCCCATTGCTCGATCAAGGACTTCACCTGGGTGTCGAGATTGTCGAGTTCTTGAGCGATGCCTTTGGCATCATTGGCGATATCGGCGGAAAGAACATCCACCTGCTCGGGACGAACGGAAAAAAAGCTCACCATTGTTGTTTCTCCTTACAGCTTGTCTATGTTTCTCGTCCTTCAGCCCAGCAGGGACTGCAACTTGGACGTGCGGGATTGGTTGTCTTCCTCGTTCGCGGCCTGATCCTTGGCGGTGCCGCGCAGATTATCGCGCAGATCGTTAAGAATGCGGTTCAGGGCGCTGGCCTTCTCCTGCCAGCTCATCATCAGCGTGTTGAAGGAGTTGGCGGCATCGCCGCTCCAGAATGAGCCAAGTTCAGCCATCTTCGACTCGATATCCTTAATGCGGTTATCGATGCCGAGTCGTGCGTTTTCAACCGCAGCGGCGCCCTTTTCAATGGCGCCTTCCTCTGCTCTGATTTTTTCCGCCATGTTTCGTTTCCCTCCCGTAGAGAACCATTCTTTATTCGCGTCACACTGGATGACAGCAATGCCCTCATCAATGCAACGACTCTTCTCAGAGTAATTTAAGTCTACGGATTTCGCAATTGTATACCTCCGTACTTTCCATAAAAGAAACCCCTTTTATATCAAATATGCCTATCCGAATATAGCTAAATTCTCAATTACAACACAATCTCTTAACCGTACGTCTTCCGCGTTTTTTGTCGTCCCAAAAAAATCTTTACATCATTTGCATGATTGATTAAAAGTTTTCGGCAGCATATGCGATATACCCCCGTACTTTCATCAAGAGTCATCCTCGGTGGATTTTTACAGAAGGAGTCTATATTATTTCACATCAGTAGTCATAAATATAGATTTGTCACATACGGAATTTTGCGAGAGAAAAGATAGAAGATATGAATTTCAAAGCGGGTGCAATGCCGTATGATCCCCCTGTCCGTCCACGATCGGCGGCCCCCATTCCCCTACCGCACGTTCCCAGTGCGAACATGCTGCGACTGACGATCGCCTATAACACCCGTACCATTACGCTCACGGTCTCGGACGGACCGATCGTTGCGGATCTTCTTCCGGACATCGCCCGCAGGCTCGGCGTACTGGACCCCTCCATCGTGTATGGCGGATACCGATTGATTACCGCTGACGGGGAACCGCTCTCCCCCTCACGAACTTTCGCGGAACAGCATGTATCCGATCGGAGCGTACTTACGCTGGAGCCCGGCGCGTCAGTCGACACGGACATCGTGTATGACGACGTGGTCGAAGCCGTCGGCGCGAGTGTGCAACGGGTCTACCGTCCTTGGACCAAGGATCACACCACGCTCACCTCATTGCTCATCAGCGTGGGCATGCTCGCCATCAGTGCCGGCTGGCTGGCATTGTTTCCCGTTTCGATATGGAACGCCGCGCTTGGCATCGGCTTTTCCGTAGTACTGATCGCCTTGGCTGCATTGCTGCACGGCAAGACCATGACCGTACAGGCCACCGTCATCGGACTGACCGCAAGCGTTTTCGCCGCGGTGGGAGGCTATCAACTGGCTTCGTACCTCGTACCGGATCAGGCGTTTCACACGTTGCCGCTGGTCGGAGCCAGTGCAGGACTGCTGGTTTCGGGATGCCTGATGGCCGTCGCCGCCCCTAGCACACGACCCTATGGCTTCATTCCGATCATCATCGGCCTGTTGGCGGCCATTCCGGGCATACTTTCCACATTGCTGCCTTCATGGATGGCGAACATCTGGATCATTGCGACGATGTTCGCCGCCTTGGCTGCGAATGCACTGCCTTGGATGTGTCTGTCGTTCGCCCGCATCAGCGTGCAAAGCCCTCATAGCGATGCGGAAATCTTCGCCCTGCCGGAACCGATCGATTACGCCGAGGTCAAACAACGCTACATTACCGGCTCCACCATGCTGTTCATCGGACGGGTGAGCGTCGCCACGATGCTACTCATCGCCATGCCATTGCTCAACTCTCTCAGTACACCACTCGGGGCGGTGATCTGCCTGGTCGCATTCCTCGCCATGCTGCTTGACTCGCGCCAGATTCATACGTTGCGTGAGATGTGCGTTACCGTAAGCGCCGCAGGTCTTGGCATCATATGCACCGGCCTGATGAGCGTGCGCATGCATCCGGAATTCAGCATTCCCCTGACCATGCTGATGCTGTGTTGCGCTTTGGCGACCATCGTGTTCACGCATGTCACACGCAGACGGTCGCTATTCGCCACCCGCATGGCCGATACAGCGGAAACCCTATGCATCATGATGCTTCCGCCACTCGCCTATCTGGCGATCACCCTGTGATATTCGTCGCTCTTGCCGCATAAAGGATGTTGTCATGGCAGATAAGAAGGATCTTTCCGAAGCGCAAAGCTATTCACGGCGTCGTCTGGTCACCGCATTCACCAGTGGCATTCCGGACGGCGTGGAGCTGATGCCGAAGAAGAACCAGACTCCGGTGATAGTCGGTGTGGGCCTTACCATCATCGCCATGCTCATCAGCATGTTCTACGGCATCATCAGCCCTTCGCTGCCATCCGGTTGGGAGAACAACAAACTCATCGTGGCCAAAGGCTCTGCGGCACGCTATGTCAGCTCCCACGGCACGCTGCATCCCGTCATCAACGCCATCAGCGCACGATTGTTGATCCCCTCATCCGATTTCAAAGTGCTCACCGTTGCCGATGACCAGCTCAAGGGCATTCCCATCGGTTCCACCATAGGCATTCTCGGCGCACCGGACTCATTGCCGGACCGTGACAATCTGATCACCGGATCCATCCGCAGCTGCACTTCCGAGCATGGTCTCGACACGACCGTCAGCAACGCCAATGCGAGAAAACAGACCTCACGCGAGGCCATAGTCGCTTCCGTGGATGGCATCGACTATCTGGTCACCGGATCCCATCGATACCAACTCCCCTCCGAACCGACGTCACGTGACGCCTATCTGAGAGCGCTTGGCATACCGCAGACGGCCGTCATCACCGCCACCACGCAGTGGATCAACCTGTTCGAGCAGGGCGATGCCATGGAACCCATCGCCCTGCACAATGAAGGTGAGATTATCGGCGTGCATGGCGTCGATGTGACGGTCGGCGGTGTGGTACAGCAACAGGGGGATGCCAGACAGACCAGATACGTCGTGATGCCGGACGGATCCCTGTCCGCCCTCAGCGATTTCACCTACGGTCTGTACATCATCGGAAAACCGGAACGCCTCACGCAGCCACGTACGCTCAGCGCCACCGATTTCCAGTACTTCTCCAATTCCGCGACATCGGTGATTCCCGACACCTGGCCGGTCGACGCACTCGTTTCGGCGCAAGGCAGGTCATCGGCGTGCGCCGTATATCCGTTGCATTCCTCCGGTAAGGCGACCCCATCGCATGCGCAACTGGCCGTCACCGGCGATTATGGAGCTTCCACAGACGGCAGTCATTCCGATTCCGTAACCATGCGAGACGGAGCGGGAGCATTGGTCCGGGCGGCGATAGGAACCTCTGACAAAGGAACCGTATTCGCCATCGACTCCACGGGTACGGCTTACCCCGTCCCCGAGGCCTCCGAGGAAATACTCAAGCGGCTCGGCTATTCCGGCAATGACGTTCGCACCATTCCGCGCGCATGGATCGACGTGTTCCCCCAAGGCGTGCAACTCACCACCGCGGCGGCAGGCTCGGCTCCGACCGTTTCCGCCGAATCGAAAGGCATGTCGGTCGACGCCGCCGTCGCGGACGGGCAGGAGCAGTGCCAGGCGGGTGTCGAGAACTACATCACGCAACGCCCGTGGACCAATGATCTGTTCGATCCTGACACCCTGCATCAACAATCCACCGGCAAAGGCGTAACCGTCGCAGTCATCGATTCGGGTGTGGATGTGGACAATCCTCATCTCAAAGACGCCGTGGTTCCAGGTGTCAGCTACCTTCAGGAAGATCCCACCAACGGCACGACCGACACCTACAGTCACGGCACCGCCGTGGCCGGCATCATCGCCGCCCGCAACGTACAGGGATCCTCGGTGCAAGGACTCGCACCGGAGGCCACCATTCTACCGATCCGGGTATTCGAGAACATCCGTGAGGAAAATGGTCGGCAAACGGGCGCACCATCCATGGAAACGGTCAGTCAGGCCATAATATACGCAGTCGACCATCATGCGCAGATCATCAACATCTCGTTAAGCGACACCCGTGACATTCCGCAGATGAGACAGGCCGTGCAATATGCGGAATCGCATGGGAGCCTCATTGTCGCCAGCGCCGGCAACCGGCTGACTTCCACCAGTACCAAGGACGGTGCACGCTACCCCGCGGCTTACGGCGAGGTCGTCGGCGTCACCGCGCTGAACACCGACTTGAACGTCACTGAGGATTCCGTGCACGGTGATCAGGTGGACGTTGCGGCACCGGGCATGATGACGGCATCGACCATCCCGGGAGGCGTGGATTGCGTGTTCGCTACGGACGCCTCATCCACAAGCTTCGCTACCGCCTATGTGAGCGCCGAAGCGGCACTGATCGCCGCACGATACCCAAGTGAGACACCGGCCCAGTGGAGGCAGCGCATCCTCGTCTCGGCGAATCGTCCTCATTCCGATCAGCGCAACACCACCATCGGATGGGGCATCATGGATCCGCAGAACGCCTTGGCACTGTCCCTATCCGACACTCTGCGCGGTCCACGGCTCAACGGCGAAGCGGCAATGCGGCACGGCGGCACGGCATCGTCGGACAAGCCGCTCATACTGCACAGACGACACGACTCGGACGCCACCATGAAAATCATTGCCGGCGTCACCACCGTGACGGTGCTCTGCATGTGCGCTACTTCCTGGCTGCTCGCGATGCGCAGACGTACAGCCAAGAAGTAGCGTGTTCAGGCCGATGCCTACCGTGCGACTTCGAGCGCTTCCTCAAGGCTGAAGGCACGGGCGTAGAGCGATTTGCCGAGAATCGCGGAATCGACGCCAAGCTCGGCGAGTTCCTTGATATTGCGCAAATCATCGAGTGTGGAAATACCGCCGGATGCGGTGACCTTGGCATCGGTGCGCTCAGCGACCTCACGCAGCAGCTCGATGTTCGGACCGCTCATCATGCCGTCGCGCGCCACATCGGTGACCACGTACCGCGAGCAACCGGCGGCGTCGAGGAACTTCATGGTCTCGAACAGGTCTCCGCCTTCCTTCACCCAACCGCGGGCGGCAAGGGTATGGCCTCGAACGTCAAGGCCGACGGCCACACGATCGCCGTACTTGCCGATCACGGATGCGGTCCAATCCGGATTCTCAAGCGCCGCGGTGCCGATGTTCACGCGGGCCGCGCCGGCTTCGAGGGCCGCGTCAAGCGAGGCGTCATCGCGCACGCCGCCGGACATTTCGATATTGACCTTATCGCCAAGCTCCCTGACGATGGCGCTCAACTGATCGCGGTTATCGCCCGTGCCGAAGGCCGCGTCGAGGTCGACCAGATGAATCCACTGCGCTCCGGACTCCACCCATGTGCGGGCGGCTTCCAACGGGGAGCCGTAGTCGGTTTCGGAACCGGATTCACCCTGACGCAGGCGCACGGCCTTGCCGTCACGAACATCGACTGCGGGGAGCAACGTCAAAGACATGTCATTACCTCTTTTCTCAAATCAGCGTTCTACAGTCGGCGACGGTAAGGAGAACACGGAAAATCACCGACGATCGAATGGACAATCAGAATGTCGCGATCCAATTGCGCAACAGTTGTGCACCGGCTTCGGCGGACTTCTCCGGATGGAATTGCGTGGCGAACAGGGGCCCGCGTTCGTAGGCGGCGACGAAACGGCTGCGACCATAGGTGCACCAGGTCACATGTTCCTCGGCGCCGCCGAAATCGATCTGGTCGGTCGACATGTCGGCCGGTGCGGCACCCATTGCGGCAAAGGAATGCACGAAGTAGAACCGTTCGTGTTCCACGCCCTTCATCAGTACGGAGCCTTCCGGAGCTTCGACGGTATCCCAACCCATGTGCGGCACCACGTCGGCGTCGAGCAATTCCACGTCTCCCCTGATCAGGCCAAGACCGGGCTCGCCATCACCATGTTCCATACCACGTTCGAACATGATCTGTTCGCCCACGCATACGCCGAGCACGGGATGGCCGGCACGGAGGCGATCTTTGATTACCATATCGCCTCCGACGCTTCTGAGGCCTTCCATGCAGGCCGCGAAGGCACCCACGCCCGGCACCACGAGACCGTCTGCCTCCAGCGCCTGCCGATGGTCGGAGGTGAGCGTCACATCAATGTCAAGATTGGCCAACGCACGCACCATGGAGCGCACGTTGCCGAAACCATAGTCGAAAACCACAACGGAAGTCATGGGCATTCTCCTTTGTTCGATTGGTCCGGTTGTCCGAAAAGCTATTCGATGGCGGCACCGCCGCGTCCGAATCTCGTATGCTCGGCGATGACCTTCATGGCATCGTCACGGTCAAGGTCAGCCGAATCCACAATGGTGAGACCGGAATCCTTGAGACCATCCAGATCGGTGATACCGAGCATGAGGTCTTCCACGAACGATGCGGTGGAGGTGAACAGCACCGGCGGCGCGAAGGTCTGGCCGGATTCGCCCTCCACATACAGTGTCGCCTCAAGCTTGTCCGCACGGTTCACCGCGAGGATCACCGGCATACCGGCCACCACCGTGGTGATGTCCCTGGCGGCCGCCTCGGGACCGTCGCCATCCAGATTGCGCAGTATGGCGACGGCGCCTTGCTCGGAGCCGACGCATTGCGCGGAGATGTCAGAAATCTGGCAGAAGGCGGCAAGCAGTTGCGGCGAGGTCAGCCGAGTTATGATCACCGCCGTCTTCGCACGATTGCCGAGCAGACCTTGCAGCTCATCCTCGAATTGGAGGGAGGATTGCGCCGCATTCAGCACGTCGGCGGCATCGCTGTCGTCATCGGTCTTTTCCGCTTGCGATTCCCGCTGCTTGGCCGCTTCGGCTTCGTTGAACTCGCGTTCGAATCCTGCCATGGCGGCTTCCAGCTCCTCCTCGCTGAAATGCATGTCATCGGCGTTGAAATCGTCCGGATTCAAATCCTTGTCGCTCATCACAGAGCACCTTTGGTGCTGGGGATGCCGTCCACACGTGGATCCGGTTCGATGGCAAAACGCAACGCACGTGCCAGTGCCTTGAATTCGGCTTCGGCAATATGATGGGGATCACGACCGGCAAGCACCTGCAGATGCAGGCAGATGCCGGCGTGGTTGGCGATGGATTCCATGACGTGGCGCACGAGCGAACCCGTGAAATGGCCTCCGATCATACAATATTCGAAGCCTTCCGGCTCGCCGCTGCACACACAGTACGGTCGGCCGGAGATGTCGACTACCGCCTTGGCCAGCGCCTCATCCAACGGCACGGTGGCATCGGCGAAGCGACGGATGCCACGCTTGTCGCCAAGCGCCTGCTTCAACGCCTCGCCAAATACGATGGCGATGTCTTCCACGGTGTGATGCGCGTCGATGTCGGTATCACCGGTCGCCTTGATGGTCAGATCAATCAGCGAATGCTTGCCGAGCGCGGTCATCATATGGTTATAGAACGGCACCGACGTGTCGATGTCGGTTTTGCCGGTGCCGTCGAGATTCAGGCTCAGTTCAACCTTGGATTCGCTGGTCTCACGAACGATGGTTGCGGTACGCGCCATGGTTGCGACTCCTTTATTGGTATGGTTCAGTCCTGTTCCACAATACGCAGCACTTCGACCAACGCTTCGCGGAAACGCGCCATCTCCTTGTCGGTACCCATGCATACGCGCATCCAACCGTCGGGGCCGACCACGCGGATGAGTACGCCACGTTTGAGCAGTTCGTCGAAAACGCGTTCGCGATTGTCGAAATGACCGCCGAAGAGAATGAAGTTGGACTGCGTTGCAGCGGTTTCGAGCGGCCGACCCTTGTAGGTCTGCTCGCGAAGCCATGCGGCGGTGGCATTGCGGATTTCGCGCAGGTGAGACACACGGCTGAGCTGCTCATCGGTATGGTCGAAGGCCGCCAAGGCCGCCGCCTGGGTTACTGCGGACAGGTGATACGGCATGCGCACGATACGCACGCAGTCGATGATGCCCTTGCTGGCCGCGAGATAACCGACACGTGCACCCGCGAAGGCGAAGGCCTTGCTCATGGTACGGCTCACGGCGAGGTTTTCGTATTCGTCGATGAGTTCGAGCGCGGTCGGCGTGCCCGGATCGCGGAACTCAACATAGGCCTCATCCACCACGACCACCGGATGCACGCCTTCGGCGGCCCCGACGACCTCTGCGGTCTTGGCCGCCTCGAGAATACGTTTCAGATCATCCATCGCAAGAGGCGTGCCGGTCGGATTGTTCGGGCTGGTAAGCACGATCATGGCCGGCTTGACGTCATGAATGGCCTCAATGACGTTTTCGGCGTTCAGTGAGAAATCCGCATTGCGGTGTGCGACCTTCCACCGGGTGAAGGTGTCACGCGCATATTCCGGATACATGGAATACGTTGGATCGCAGCCCAGGGCAATGCGTCCCGGACCTCCGAAAGCCTGGAACAGCTGCAGCATGATCTCATTGGACCCGTTGGCGCCCCACAGCTGATCCACGACCAGATCGACGCCGGATTCCTTCTTGAGGTAGTCGCAGAACGCCTGACGCAACGCGATATGCTCGCGATCCGGATAGCGGTTGAGCGTCGGGGCGATCTCCTTGACACGCTGCGCGATGCTTTCGACCACGGCCGGTTCCGGCGCATACGGGTTCTCGTTGACGTTGAGGCATACCGGTACGTCAAGCTGCGGAGCACCATACGGTTCCTCACCGATCAGGTCGTTGCGCAGCGGCAGATATGCCGGAATCGCATTGCTGGAGGTTTCGCTCATCGCAGGCCCGCCCGTTCTTCCTGTTCCGTGATGGTCGCCTTGTCGTACGGATCGTCAATGAAACGGCTGAGCACGCATTCACCGTGCGCCGGCAGATCTTCGGAAACGGCGAAGGCATTCACACGGGCGGCAAGGGTCTTCAGGCCCTGTTCGTCGTATTCGATGACTTCGACCGGCTTCATGAAGGTGTGTACACCGAGGCCGGAGGCGAAACGTGCGGTGCCGGAAGTCGGCAGCACATGGTTGGAGCCGGACATGTAGTCACCCAGCGGCACCGGGGAATACGGGCCGCGGAAGATGGCACCGGCATTGCGGATCTTGGCGATGACGGCATCCGGATCGGCGGTCTGGATTTCGAGGTGCTCGGCCGCGTATGCATTGGCCGCGTCGATGGATTGTTCGATGCCGTCGGTGAGGATGATGCCGGACTGACGACCGCGCAGCGACGTTTCGACACGTTCGGCGTGCTCGGTGCGCGGCACACGGTACTTGAGATTCTCCTGCACCTTGGCGGCGATATCCTCGCTGTCGGTGATGAGCACGGAGCCGGCAAGCTCGTCGTGTTCGGCCTGGCCGATCAGATCGGCGGCAAGCCAGCTCGGATTGGCACCCCCGTCGGCGATGATGGCGATTTCGGTCGGACCTGCGACGGCGTCAATGCCGACGATGCCGGAGACCATACGCTTGGCGGTAGCCACGAAAATGTTGCCCGGACCGGTGATCTTGTCGACCGGATCGCACAGGATCTCACCGTCCTGCGGCTCGGAGCCCTTGGCACCGTAGGCGAACATGGCCACGGCCTGGGCACCGCCGACCGCATAGACTTCATCTACGCCAAGGATGGAGCAGGTGGCGAGAATGGTCTTGTCGGGAAGACCGTCGGCATTGTTGCGGCTCGGCGGGGTCGCGATGGCGAGGGATTCGACGCCTGCGGCCTGTGCCGGCACCACGTTCATGATGACGGAGCTCGGATACACGGCTTTGCCGCCCGGCACATACAGGCCGACGCGCTGCACCGGAATCCAGCGCTCGGACACACGGGCTCCTTCGGCCAGATCGGTGTGGAACGGGGCCGGTACTTGGGAGGCTGATACGGCGCGAGAACGGCGCACGGACTCCTCGATGGCGGCACGCACCTCCGGGTCGAGTTCGTCGACGGCGGCCTTCATGACCTCGACAGGCACGCGCAGGTTCTCGGGGCGAATATGGTCGAACTTCTCCGCGAAATCGCGAAGGGCCGCAGCGCCGCGGGCCTTCACGTCGTCGAGAATCGGCTGCACGAGTTCAGTGGCCTCGTTGGTGCCCATCTCCGCACGCGGCATAGCATCCAGCATTTCGGCTCGGGTCAGCTTCCTACCACGCAGATCAATGATTCGCATATAGTTTTCTTCGCTCATAACGCCCCATCGTAACAACGTCGGGTCACGAGACCTGTCAGAAATCTCACGTTCAGCCGCATTGTGAGACATTCCCGCCCCATGAGCGCGGCCGACCACCCCGGACCCCATGATCATAAGGGTGGTCATGCCACGATGTGTTACGGCGGCGGCGTTACATGGCGATGCTAGTTTGCATAGCAATCAACAGTGATTACGACGGCAAGGAGAACCGCCATGTCCCAAGCGTCACCCGCATCGACGGCACCCGAAAACACCACGGTCACCAAACCGAAGTTCTTCTACGGGTGGTGGATCGTCATCGGCGGTTTCCTGATGATGTGCACCTGCTACACAACATTCGTGAACTGCTCCTCACTGTTCCAGGCGCATATCGTCTCCGATCTGCACATGACCATCGGCCAGTACAACACCGGCACGTCGCTTGCATCACTGATCTCCATCGTGGCGACGCTGTTCATGGGTGCGCTCATCGATAAGCTCGGCGCACGCCAGATCGCCTCCTTCCTGGTAATCCTCTCCGCGTTGCTGCTGTTCGGATATTCCGCCGTCACCTCCGCATGGCAGATCTACGCGCTTGCGGCGATCTCCGGCACGCTGATCACTTCCGGCGTACGTCTGTTCATCTCCGTCGTGGTGACCAACTGGTTCAATCTCAAGCGTGGTCTGGCCGTATCCGCGGCCCTGTGCGGCTCCGGCTTCGGTGGCATGATCCTTTCCCCGATCGCCAGCACCGTCATCGCCAATTACGGATGGCGTACCGCCTATGTCGTACTCGGCATGATCTGCTTGGTCGCGGCACTGCCGATTCCGGTCATCTTCTTCCGCACCAAGCCGAGCGAGAAGGGTCTGCTGCCGCTTGGCGCCGAACTGAGTGACGAGGAGATCAAAGAGGCCGAACGCAAGAGCGGGCACTCACTGTCCGAAGTGAACGTGGCCGTGGGCTGGAAGGTGCTTCGCAAGCATGCCGGATTCTGGTTGCTGGTACTCGGCTTCCTGTTCGTCGGCATCATCAATGGCGCGGTTTCCGTGAACATGGTCTCCAACATGACGTCCGTGAACAACAACGGCACTGAGGTGGTCACCGGTGGCCATAGCGTGGTTTGGGCCGGCTACATCATGTCGCTGTACATGGGTGTGGTGTTGGTCGCCAAGGTCGTACTGGGTTGGATTTTCGACCGTTTCGGCATGGTGGGTGGCGTGCTTGTCGGCTCCGTCTCCTGCCTGCTCGCCTGCCTGTTCCTGTGCTTCCCGTCCACGAATTGGGGGCCGATTCTCGCCGCGGTCTTCTACGGCATCGGCACCTGCACCGCCACGATCGGTCCATCCATCATGATTGCACACGAATACGGCCGCCGTGATGTCGGCAAGCTGACCGGCATTGCGATTTCCGCCACCGCACTTGGCGGCATCGTCGGCGCGATCGTCTCCGGTATCGCCTTCGATGCGGCGCTCTCGTTCACACCGGCATGGGTCATCGGCATCGTCTGCTCGGTATTCATGGGTGTGGCGCTGATCGCTTCGGCCGGTATGGCCAAGGGCGTGGTCGCCAAGTGCATCGCCAACGGCGCACCGCACATCGACGCCGAAGGCAACATCCTCGAAGAGGCCCGCTGACCTCATTCAGGCCATGGGCAGGGAGCTGGGACCGAAAAGAATCTTGATCTCGGCGAACAGGGAGGTGTCCCGCTTCACGCGGAAGCGATCGCCGAAGGTCAGCACCTTGGCGTTGCCCTGATCGTCCATGATGGCAAGTCTCACCTCGCAATAGCCGGGATGGTCGTTCAGAATCCGCCCGAGCCGCATCACATGATCACGGTTCAGTGCAACCTGCGGCAGCGTGATCACGAGCGGCCTCTCATCCTCCGCCTCCAAGGTCGGTACCTGGAATTCCGTGGCACGCAGACTCACGGTTTCGTCGCGCCGCTCGACTTGGCCCCGGATCTGCACTACGGTATCGACCGCCAGTTCCGGCGCGGCCGCTTCATATACCTTGCCGAAGAACATGCACTGGATGGAGCTTTCCAAATCCTCGATGGTGACGATCGCCCAAGGATTGCCCTTCTTCGATACGCGACGGTCCACATTCGTAATCAGCCCGGCTACCGTGACCTGCTGCCCGTCAGGCATGGTTCCGGCGCGATCGATAAGATGCGCGATCGACATCTCACGCAGACTCGACAACACCGACTGCATGCCGCTCAACGGATGGTCGGACACATACAGTCCCAGCATCTCACGCTCGAAGTTGAGCTTGGTCTTCTTATCCCATTCCTCCACATCCGGCACGCTCACCATGGCGTCTCCCATGCCGTCTTGTTCGGCCGAATCATCCAGATCGGAGAACAGATCGAACTGGCCTTCCGCCTGCTTGCGCTTGATGCCCACCACCGAATTGATGGCAGCCTCATGAATGGTGAACAGCGCACGACGGTTCGGATCGACCGAATCGAAGGCTCCGGCCTTGATCAACGATTCCACCAGACGACGGTTCAAGGCACTCAACGGCACGCGACGCACGAAATCCGGGAAGTTCACATACTTGCCATGACCGCTCTCGCGCTCCTTGATGATGTCATCGACGGCGTTCCTGCCGACATTGCGGATGGCACCGAGACCGAATCGCACGACATCGCCGACCGCCGAATATTCGAATACCGACTCATTCACATCCGGAGACAGCACCTGAATGCCCATGCGCCGCGCCTCGCCGAGATACAGTGCGGTCTTGTCCTTATTGGTGCTGGCGCCCTGCAATAGGGCGGCCATGAATTCCACCGGATAGTGCGTCTTCAGATACGCGGTCCAATAGGAGATCAAACCGTATGCGGCGGAATGCGCCTTGTTGAACGCATACCCCGAGAACGGCACCAGAATGTCCCACACGGCCTGGGCCGCCTCCTGCGAGTAGCCATGCTCCTTCATGCCCGCAAAGAACGGGATTTTCTCCTTGGCCAACACTTCCGGCTTCTTCTTGCCCATGGCTCGGCGCAACACATCTGCCTTACCCAAAGAGTAACCCGCCAGAATTCGCGCGGCCGACTGCACCTGCTCCTGGTACACGATCAGACCATAGGTCTCGTCAAGCACCTCCTTGAGCGGTTCGGCCACTTCGGGATGAATCGGCGTGATCTTCTGCAGGCCGTTCTTACGCTTCGCATAGTTGGTATGCGAATCCATATCCATAGGGCCCGGCCGGTACAAGGCGATCAACGCGGAGATATCGTTGAAGTTGCTGGGCTTCAACGTTTTCAGCAGCGAGCGCATGCCGTCGGAATCGAGCTGGAACACGCCAAGGGTGTCGCCTCGCGACAGCAACTCGTACGTGGCCTTGTCATCCAAAGGAATCCTGGTATGGTCGATGCGGTCCTTGCCGTTCGCCTCGATGTTGTTCAGGGTGTCACGAATCACCGTCAAGTTGGAGAGCCCGAGGAAGTCCATCTTGACCAGACCCAGCGTTTCGCATGTGTGATATTCGAGCGTAGTGGTGACGGTACCGTCGGTACGTTCCAATAGCGGCGAGGTGTTGGTAATCGGCTCACTACCCATGATGGTGGCGCAGGCATGCACACCGGTCTGACGAATCAGACCCTCGATGCCCATCGCCTCATCGGTCACACGCTTGGCATCCGGATCGGAATCGTACAGCTCCCGGAACTCACGCGCTTCGGCATAGCGTTTCGAGGTCGGATCGAAGATATCGTGCAACGGGATGTCCTTGCCGCCCGTCTGCGCCGGTGGCAACGCCTTGGTCACGCGCTCGCCCATGGAAAAGTCGAAGCCCATGATGCGTGCGGAATCCTTCAAGGCCTGCTTGGTTTTGATGGTGCCGTAGATCACGCATTGCGCCACCTTGTCACGACCGTATTTCTCGCCGACATAGTCGAGTACGCGGCCGCGGCCGTCCGGATCGAAATCCACGTCGATATCAGGCAGGGAGACTCGCTCCGGATTGAGGAAGCGTTCGAAAATCAGACCGTGCTGGATCGGGTCGAGTTCGGTGATGCCCATGGCGTATGCCACCATGGCGCCTGCAGCGGAACCACGGCCAGGCCCCACCATCACACCGTGCGTCTTGGCCCAGTTGATGTAGTCGGCCACGACAAGGAAGTAACCGCAGAACTGCATCTGGCATATTACGCCGCATTCGTAGTCGGCCTGCTTGAGCACCTCGATCGGCGGATTGCCGTCATAACGCTTTTCCAGGCCCTCTTCGACCTTCTTCAGGAACAGCGAGGTCTCGTCCCATCCTTCGGGGCAGTCGAATTGAGGCATGAAGGCGCCATCCTCATGATCGTCGAACATCACGTTGCAGCGTTCGGCGATCTCCAGCGTATTGTCGCATGCCTCGGGAAGGTCCTTGAACAGTTCACGCATCTCTTCGGCGGATTTCAGGTAGTAGCCGGTACCGTCGAACTTGAATCGTCCCGGCTCGTCGAGGGTGGAGCCGGAGTTGATGCACAGCATGGCGTCCTGCGCGCCGGCATCCTCCGCACGCACGTAATGGGAATCGTTGGTCGCCAGCAACGGCGCATTGAGCTTTTTGGCGATGTCAAGCAGCCCGTCGGTCACCTGTCTTTCGATATTCAGCCCGTGGTCCATGAATTCGATGTAGAAGTTGTCTCGGCCGAAGATGTCCTGCAGCTCCCCCGCCGCACGTAGTGCCTCATCGAATTGACCGAGCAGTAATCGGGTTTGGATGATGCCCGAAGGGCAACCGGATGAGGCTATGATCCCCTTGGAATACTTGGATAGGATCTCCTTGTCCATGCGCGGGTAACGCATGACACGCCCTTCCAGGTTCGCGTCGGTCGAGGCTTTCATGAGGTTCACGAGGCCTTCGTCGGTCTCCGCCCACATGGTCAGATGCGTGATCAGGCCGCCGCCGGACACGTCGTTGGGGTTGCGTTTGCGATGGTTCGGGTCAAGATCCGGGTTCCAGTTGGTATCCCAGCTCACTCGGGTCGGGTCCTGGCGTGCGGTTTCCGGCGTGACATAGGCTTCGATGCCGATGATTGGCTTGATGCCCGCATTGACTGCGGTGCTCCACATCTCATAGGCGCCATGCATGTTGCCATGATCCGTGATGCCGACGGCCGGCATGTTCAGTTCCTTGGCGCGTTTGACCAGATCCGGTATCTTCGAAGCGCCGTCGAGCAGCGAATAGTGCGTATGGTTATGCAGTTGCACGAAGTTTCCGGAAGTAGCCATGCTCTCCAATCTACCTATGATTCCTGACGGCCGACTACGCCGAGAGCCGCAATTCACCGCATCGAAACAACCGACACGCGTACCTCGTCACCGTGGTCGCCGCACGCGGCCCGTCGCTTGCGACACTCCCGGAGCCTGTGGATAACCCGTTTGGTGCGTCCACAACCCCCTGGTTGCGCTGGACATACGCCTTTGCACCCGTTAGCGTCGCAACCAAACGGTATCCGCATCTTGCGAACAAAGGAGTGCCATGACCGCGAAAACCCGCCGTACATTGCGTTTCGTTTCCCTGATCTGTCTGATCGTGGCCATGCTGTTGGCCGTGGCGATCGTTGCGGGAATGCTGTATCTGCAGCGAGGCAGCTATGATCCGTTGGACTCGTTGGTCCTGATTGCGGTATGCATGATGGTCGCGACCTGTCCGATCTGTCTGCTGGCCGCAATCGTATTGTTCGTGATTCAGTTCCTCGTCGGATTCGCGTCACGATGACGATTGCGCATCACATCAAGCGCATGCTGCAGGTCGACGGGATAATGCGACCGGACGGTGGTCCACACATGAGTACGCGGATGACGGAATTCGAGCTGCATGGCGTGCAGCCACTGCCGTTCCAATCCGAGTGTCTCGCTCAGCTGCGGATTGGCGCCGTACATGGGATCCCCCACCAACGGATGTCCGATGGATGAGAAATGCACGCGGATCTGGTGCGTACGTCCGGTTTCCAGATTCACGGAGACGAGCGTCGCTTCGCCGAAGCGTTCCATCACGTCCCAATGGGTGATGGCCTCCTTGCCGGCTGGCGTTACGCAGAACCGAAAATCGGAGACCTTCGCGCGGCCGATCGGCGCCTCGATGGTGGCCTTGTCTTCCTTGAGGTTGCCCTGCACCAGCGCATGATAGGTTTTGACGACTTCATGTTCGGCGAACTGTCGACGCATTTCCACATAGGCAAGCTCGGATTTGCATACCAGCATGAGCCCGGAGGTGCCGACGTCAAGCCGGGAGACGATGCCTTGACGGCCTGCCGCGCCGTACGACGTGATGCGTACGCCACGGTCAAGCAGACTGCCGAGTACGGTCGGTCCGGTCCAGCCGACGGAAGCATGCGCGGCCACGCCTACCGGCTTGTCGACCACGACCACGTCATCGTCTTCGTAGACCACGGCCATGTCATGAGCGATCGGTTCCGGCTCGGAACGTTCCTCGACGATGTCGAATTCAACGGTCTCCCCCGCCTGCAGGCTCGACGATTTGGCGATGTCACGGCCGAGTACACGAGCCTGGCCGGTCTCGATCAGGTCCGCGGCTTTGGCTCGTGAGATGCCGAGCATCTTGGCCACGGCCACGTCAAAACGCTTTCCGACGAGCGCGTCGGGCGCTGGAACCAACCGGCTCATGCGGCATTCGCCTCGGCGTTCTGCTCGTCAAGCTCCTTCTGACTGAACGGCTCGCCGAGCAGAAGCAACAGCACGGCGGCGATTCCGGCAATCATCAGAAAGATGTCGGCGACATTGCCGACGGACCATCCGTAGTTCAGAAAGTCGACCACCTTGCCGTTAAGGAAGCCTTCGGCATAGACGACGCGATCGATGAGATTGCCCAACGCCCCAGCGAACGCCAAGGCGAATATCACGGTCCATTTCATGGAGATGGTACGCAAGGTCAATACGATCAGCACCGCGCAGGCCACGATGGCCAACAGGGAGATCAACCATGTCATATGGGAACCCATACCGAGCGAGGCACCCGGATTATGCACCAGCGTGAATGAGAGAATCCCGGGAATCACGCGCATGGTCCGCCCATCGGCCAAGGCATGTTGGGCCCATGCCTTGGTGATCTGATCGAGCGCCAGCGCGATAACGGCAACACACGCAAAGACGGCCACGCGGGTGCGCAGCCGTCCTTGTTCATTCGTCACAATGTCAGACACAGCCTAATCTCAGTTGTTCTGATCGACCTGGCTGTAGTTGTTCGTATCGGACACCTGGGATACGAGCTGACCGAGGAACTCGGTAAGACGCGCGCGGTATTCGGTTTCGAACTGCTTAAGGCCCTGAATATTGCCTTCGATGACCTTGGACTGGGATTCAAGGTTGTCACGCACCTGCTGTGCGTAATCGTCGGCGGCGGAACGGGTCTTGGCGTCATAGTCGGCGGCGCGACGCTGCACTTCGGACTCATAGGTGTCGGCCTCGGAGTGCTTCGTGGAGAAGTACTGGTCGGCCTCATTGGTCTTCTGCGCAACGTAGGAGTTGCCCTCGTTCTGCCTGTCGGACAGATACTGATCGCCTTCCTGGGTCTTCTGGGCAACGTAGGCGTCGCCTTCGTTCTTCTTCCGATTCAGGTACGCATTGCCCTCTTCGGTCTTCTCGGCCATATACTGGTCGGCCTCGTTGTGACGATCCTGCATGTAGGTGTCGGCATCCTGACGGGTCTTGGCTGCGTAGGCGTCGGCATCGGAACGGGTGTCTTCGGAATAGGAGTCCGCATTGGCATGCGTGTTCTTGTTGTACTCGTCGGCTTCGGAGCGGGTACGGTTGGAGTAATCGTTGGCCTTGCCGATGAGCTCATCGTACTTGCGCTGGCTCAGCTCGGTAATCTCCTTGGCCTTGGCCTTGCCCTTGTCGACATACTGGTCGTGCAGCTGCATGGCCAGGGTCAGCATGGCGGTGGCGCGCTCCGGCTCGGTGGAGGCTGCGGCCGCGGCGCCGGCGATCTTCTGCAGGCTGCCGGTCTCGGTGCTCGGCTCGACCTTGGAGACCTGGTCGCGCAACTGAGCCTCACGCTGCTTGGATTCCTCAAGCTGCTGGGACAGGTTCTTGATCTGCTCGGCCTGCTGCTGGGCCACGACGACCTGCTGCTGAGCGGAAGCCAGCTGGCGGGACAGGTCTTCGGTACGGGCGCGGAACTCATCACGCTCATGCTGCACGGCGTTGAGCTGCTCGCCAAGATCGGCCTGACCTGCGGCTTCCGCGGCCTGAGCGGTGAGCTGATCCACCTGAGCGGCCAGACGATCCACCTGATCCTTAAGCTGTTCGTTCTGAGCGGACAACGCACGGTTGCTTTCCTCAGCCTCCGTGAGCTTGGCGGCGGCGACCTGTGCGGCCTGTGCGGCCTGATCCCCGGCACCGGCGGCCTGCTCGGAGGCGGACTTCAGCGTCGCATTCTCCTGCTGCAGGGACTGCACCTGGGCATTAAGCTCGGAAATCTTGGAGTTGAGCCCCGCGACATCCGGACCAAGAGACTGCGTGGCCTGACCGACGGCGACCGCCTGCTTGCCCAAGGCCTCAACGGTCTCAGTTACCTGATCGAGGAAATCGTCGACTTCATCAACGTCATAACCTTCCTTGAAACGCACGGTTTGGAAGGTATGCTCCCTAATATCTTTCGGCGTCAACAGAGCCATAAATCTTACACCTCGCTTTGGGCTTGATGCCTCGCTGTGTTGTATCAACTTCCGATGCTATCACGGAACCTGCGGATTCATGCGGAAAAAGGGCGTTTCACCTGATATTAAATGAGGAAATCAATCACGATGAGAATGAAATACAGTACGATAAACGCTACATCGAAGTAGATGGGACCCATCGGAATGGGCCGAATATATTGCCGCAACCAACGCAGCGGCGGCTCCGTCAACTGATAGACGGCGCCGATCAGTGAGGAGATGATGCCGCTGGGGCGCCAAGTCGGTGACAGTACCGACACCCAGTCAAGAATCATGCGCACAAACAGTACGAAAATATACGCGTTAACAAGCAGATGGACAATCTGACCGATCAAAGACAATATCATGCGACCCACCCTAGCAACATCACATGAGAATAGGCTGCATGAATGCGTTGCATGCATTCCGACCGCCTCTCGCCGCCACAAGGCCTGCGGACGGCGAGAGGTGAATGAAGGATGTCAGTCGGCGAAAAGATCGTGGGCGGCACTCGGAGCCTGCGGCTCCTCCACCTTGATGTTCACCTGGGCCGGGCTCAGCAGGAACACACGCGGAGTGACACGTTCGATGGAACCGCGCACCCCGAACACCACACCTGCCGAAAAGTCCACGATGCGGTAGGCCACGGACTCGGCCACACCGGTCAGGTTCAGCACCACCGGAATGCCGTCACGGATGGCACGGCCAACCAGCTGAGCGTCTTCATAGGACTTCGGATGAATCGTCGTAATACGGCTCACACGACCCCCCTGAAACGGATTGCTTTGCTCACGAGACGAAGCTGCGGAGGCAGAAGACGTGGTAGGTGTCGAAGCCAGGGGTGTCACCGAGTGGTCGGAGTCGAATGAGGTTTCGGTGCCGTCGGCTTCGTCGGTGAAGTCATCGTCATCCTCAGCCACGTCGGACATGCCCAGATAGGACATCGCACTCTTCATGAATCCTGCCATGAATGTTCCTTTCGCCTGTACGCGTCAAGTCTAGCGCAGGAAATCCGGAATATCGAGATCACCCGGATCGTTCGGGGAGACCACTTCATGTTCGGTGGTCTGGTCGAACGACTGGGGGGCACCCGGTTCCGGGGTGGATGGAATATAGCTCGATAGCGGCTGCACCTGCGGTGCCGCCGGAGTTTGCACCGGCTGAGGTTGCACCTGCGGCTGCTGCTGGGGAGCACCTACGCTCAACGCGGAAACCGGCACCGTGGCAGATGCCTGCGGTTGCGGCTTGTCCTCGGCGACGGCCGGCTCTGTCTTTTTGGAGTTGGCGTCGAAGCCCGCCGCGATAACGGTAATGCGCACCTCGTCGCCATAGGCGTCGTCCAGGGACAGACCCCAGATGATCTGGGCTTCCGGATGGATGGCTTTGCGTACCAATTCGGTGGCTGCCGCAGCTTCCTGCAGTTTGATGTCGGTCGGGCCCGCGATGTTGATGAGCGCGCCATGAGCACCCTCGATGCTCTCTTCCAGCAACGGCGAGCTGATGGCGATTTCGGCGGCCTGGGTGGCGCGGTCCTCGCCCCGTGCGGAACCGATGCCGAACAGCGCCGTGCCGGCACCGCGCAGAATGGCGTTGACATCGTTGAAGTCGACATGAATGTAAGAGTTGGCGGTGATCAGATCGGTGATGCCCTGCACACCTGCCAGGAGTGCGGTGTCGGCGGTCTTGAAGGCGTCGACGATGCCGATCGTGCGGTCGGACAGCTCAAGCAGTCGATCGTTGGGAATCACGATCAGCGCATCGACCTCCTTGCGCAGATTCTCGATGCCTAGAGCAGCGGAAGCCGCACGCTGAGGTCCTTCGAAGCTGAACGGTCGAGTCACCACGGCGATGGTCAAGGCACCCTGCTGGTGCGCGGCACGTGCGACAATCGGGCTGGCGCCGGTACCGGTGCCGCCACCTTCGCCGCAGGTCACGAACACCATGTCGGCGCCCTTGAGCGACTCCTCGATATCGGACTGATGATCCTGGGCGGCCTTGGCGCCCTTCTCCGGGTCGGCTCCTGCGCCGAGGCCACGGCTCGAGGCATCGTTCAAAGAGATCTTGACGTCCGCGTCGGAACGCAGCAGATCCTTTGCATCGGTATTGATCGCGATGAACTCAACGCTCTGCAGACCTTCGGCAATCATGCGATTGACGGCATTACCGCCGGCTCCACCGACACCGACGACCTTGATGTTGGTCTTGTCGTTGAAATTGTCAGTCTGGGCAATCTCGCTCACCATTGTCTCCTGTCACTCACGTTTACGCATAACTCTATCGCAGACGGACTGATATTACGCGCACTTTTCCGGGCGTGTACCGGCGTTTCGCCGACTTTTTTATCTCACCGACGTTTCCCATTCGTTCCAAGGTCCGGACGGAATCCGCCGTTCAGTAGCTCGCATCCATCGGATCGTCCCCGAACAGCGCCTGCCGCTCGGCATGCGTTGTTTCGCGGGATTCCAACCATCCGTAAGGCAGATGGACCTTCTTGGCAAAGCGCACGCGCCCCCTCGGTTTGTCTACCACCCGCTCGGGGAACCGAATGTCAGGATCAAGTTTTCCAATCTCTCGGCGAACATCCTCAAGGTTTTCACATTCCATGAACGCACGACGCGTGGAACCACCCACCGGGAACCCCTTGAGATACCACGCGACATGTTTTCTCAGATCATGAACGGCCATCCGCTCGTCGCCATCATAGAACTCCGTCAGCAACTGGGCGTGACGCTCGATCACCGTACAAACGTCCCCCAAAGCTGGGTCGATGCGTTCGTCGCTGCCGGCGAATGCATTCTTGATATCCGCGAACAGCCATGGACGCCCCTGACAGCCGCGGCCGATGGCAACTCCCGCACAACCGGTCTCGGATACCATGGCCAATGCATCGTTGGCGCCCCAGACATCACCGTTGCCGAATACCGGAATGTCCAATGCCCCGACCAACTCGCCGATACGGCTCCAATCGGAATGCCCGCCATAGTATTCGGCGGTGGTGCGCGCATGCAGGGTCACGGCCTTGCAACCTTCCTCCTGCGCGATATGACCGGCCTCAAGGAACGTCTCGTGCTCATGGTCGATGCCGACACGGATCTTGGCCGTCACCGGCACATTCGCCGCATCGCAGACCTTGACCACGCGCTGGATGATCTCACGGAACAGATCCGTCTTCCAAGGCAGTGCCGATCCGCCGCCGCGCCGCGTCACCTTGGGTACGGGGCAACCGAAATTGAGATCGACATGATCGGCCATGTTCTCGTCGATAACGATCTTCGCCGCCTGTTCCACGATCGCCGGATTCACGCCGTAGAGCTGCAGCGAACGGATTTTCTCGCCGGGAGCGAAACGGCACAGCCGCAGTGCCTTGGGATTACGGGCCACCAATGCACGCGCGGTGATCATCTCGGCCACATATAGACCGTCCGGACCGTAGCTTTCGCAAATCACACGGAACGGCCAGTTGGTGACTCCCGCCATCGGCGAAAGCACGACCGGAGTGGCGACATGCACGGGCCCCAGATCGACGGGTCTGATAACGGGAGGAACCGACGGCCGTGCCGCGTCGGTACGCGGATCGAGCACGTCGGATTCCTCGTAGGCTGTCACAATGCTATCGGGCATACGAATGCTTTAGTACAGACCACCGGCTTCGGCGATCTTGACGGACTCGGGCCATGCCTCGCCGCCCATCTCGACCGGCACCTGCGGGTAACGGACGTGCTTCTCGCCGATGCGGGCGGCCACGTAATCAGCCACCTTGTCGAGGGCCACACGCTCCTGCTGCATGGTGTCACGTTCACGAATGGTGACGGCCTGATCGTCGAGGGTGTCGAAGTCGACGGTCACGCATAGCGGGGTGCCGATCTCGTCCTCACGGCGGTAACGACGGCCGATGGCACCGGCCTCGTCGTAGTCGATCATCCAGTCGTGCTGACGCAGGTCAGCGGCCAGGTTCTGGGCCACGGACTGCAATTCCGGCTTCTTGCTCAACGGCAGTACGGCGGCCTTGACCGGGGCCAGACGCGGGTCAAGACGGAGCACGGTGCGCTTGTCGACGCCGCCCTTGGTGTTCGGCGCCTCGTCGACATCGTAGGCGTCCACGAGGAAGGCCATGAGGGAACGGGTCAGGCCGGCGGCCGGCTCGATGACGTACGGCACATACTTCTCGCCGGTAGCCTGGTTGAAGTAGCTCAGATCCTCACCGGAATGCTTGGCATGGGCGGACAGATCGAAGTCGGTACGGTTGGCCACGCCTTCGAGCTCGCCCCAATCGGAGCCTTGGAAGCCGAACTTGTATTCGATGTCGACGGTGCGCTTCGAATAGTGGGCCAGCTTCTCCTTCGGATGTTCGTAGTGACGCAGGTTCTCCGGCTTGACGCCAAGGTCGATGTACCACTGGGTGCGGGCATCGATCCAGTACTGGTGCCATTCCTCATCAGTGCCCGGAGCCACGAAGAACTCCATTTCCATCTGCTCGAACTCACGGGTGCGGAAGATGAAATTGCCCGGGGTGATCTCGTTACGGAAGGACTTGCCCATGTTGGCGATGCCGAACGGCGGCTTGGAACGCGAGGAAGTCATCACGTTCTTGAAGTCCACGAAGATGCCCTGCGCGGTTTCCGGACGCAGGTAGTGCAGCGAGTTCTCGTCCTCGACCGGGCCGAGATGGGTGCGCAGCATCATGTTGAAGTCACGCGGTTCGGTCCAGTTGCCGCGGGTGCCGCAGTCCGGGCACACGATGTCCTTCAGGCCGTTCTCCGGCAGCTTGTCGCCATGCTTTTCGGCATAGGACTCCTCAAGCTTGTCGGCACGATGGCGCTTGTGGCAGTTGAGGCATTCGATCAGCGGGTCGTTGAACACGGACACGTGGCCGGAAGCCACCCACACGGCCGGCGGGAGGATGATGGACGTGTCGACGCCCACCACGTCACCTCGGGTGACGACCATGGAACGCCACCATTCGCGCTTGATATTGTCCTTCAGCGCGACGCCAAGCGGACCGTAATCCCATGCGGAACGGGTTCCGCCGTAGATTTCACCGGCGGGGAACACAAAGCCGCGACGCTTCGCGAGGGATACGACTTCATCGAGTTTGGATACAGCCACAATGCACCTTCTGGTTTGAACGGTTTGGGGTCTTTTTACAAGCGCACAGCCTACCGGCATGCACTGACAGCAGACGGGGCTGTCTAACTGGAATCCGTACCGCAGAATGATCTCCCCCGACCATACGTCACACGCATGAAACCATATGTTGGCGATGCCTTCAATCATATGGTCAATGGCAAGGATTTCGGTTGACCCGAATGCCTTGTTTTCGCAGCATGCTCACCGCGATTCACTCGCGGCCCGCACGCGCTTTGACGTAGCCGACGAAGCGGTCGACCGCCTCGGGGGTGTCGTGATGGAAGAAGCGGCACAACACTGTCAACACCCTCGTATAGGTTAAAAGCACTTTGTACATGCAGGGGAGCTTTTCGGCGAATGGTCGAAAGCTGAGAAAGGCGGCAAGCCTGACCCTTTGAACCTGTTGGTTAGGACCAACGTAGGGAGCAGCGTCATGAGTGACAACTCATATATCGATACCTCATATAGCACCTCTATCGATACACTATGCGGAGATGCACTGCGCGAACGGATCGCGCAGGCCGTCAACGATGTACGTGAGCAAACGCCGCTGGCGCAGTCGTTTACCAATTTCGTCACCATCAACCTCGTAGCCAATGCCCAGCTTGCGGCGGGCGGCACCGCGGCCATGAGCTTCCTGCCGGATGACATCGTCGACACCGCCGAAATCGCAGGACCGAACTACATCAATGTGGGCACGCTCCTGCCGTTCTACAAGGAAGCGCTGCCTCAGATCGCCTACGAGCTGCACAAGAACGGCAAGACCTGGGTGCTTGACCCGGTTGCCGCCGGCATCGGCAAGACGCGCACCGCGATTCTCGAATCCTTCCGCATGTATCCGCCGACCATCGTGCGCGGCAACGCCAGTGAAATCATCGCACTCGACGCGATGTGGGGACTCGCCACGTCCGACTCCGTTACTTCCGGCACCCGTCCGGCAGGCGTGGAGGCCGTCGACGAGGTGGACGCCGCGATCGAGGCCGCCCAGCGCATGGCGCGTCACCTGGCGAAGCACTCGCCTTCAGGCAAGGGTGCCGTCGCCGTATCCGGCGCCGTCGATCTGGTGACCGACGGCGAGCATACCTTCCGACTGCCCGGCGGCAGCGCGATGATGACGAAGATCACCGGCGCCGGCTGCTCGTTGGGCGGCGTGACCGCAACGTATCTGGCGGTCTCCGAACCGCTGGTCGCAGCCATTTCCGCATCGTTGCTCTACAATCGCGCATCCGAAATCGCCGAGCAGGAATCCAATGGACCGGGATCCTTCCAGGTCGCACTGCTCGATGCCCTGTGGAATGTGACCGCCGAGCAGGTGGCCGCTTCCGAAATCATCGAGGACTGACGATTCCACCGCACGTCACGCATGCATCGTTCCTTCGATGCCCGGCCATCATGCATGACAACGTGCGATGACAGCAAAATCGTGTACGTACGGCGGCACAGACCGGTAGTTCTGACATCACATCATCACAAGACTTCTGGATTACTTACCACAAACAAGGGGGAACCAACAATGAATGATTATCCATACGCGTCGATGCGCGACTGTTTCGACATGAGCGCGTACTTCGTGGTCGGCCCGCAGGACTGCAAGGGCCGTCCCATCACGGACGTGGTCGATGACGCGTTGCGTGGGGGCGCAACCTTCATCCAGCTGCGTGCCAAGAATACGGACGCCAAGGATCTGACGCTCATGGCACAGGACATCGCGCAGATCATCGAAGACAACGGCAAGTCCGATGCCGTGGCCTTCGTGATCGACGACCGTGTGGATGTGGTCTGGCAGGCCCGTAACAAGGGCATCAAGGTCGACGGCGTGCATATCGGGCAGACCGACATGGAACCGCGTGAAGCCCGCGCGCTGCTTGGCGAGGAAGCCATCGTGGGCCTGTCCGCCGAGACCGAAAGCTTGGTGAGGCTTATCAACGAGCTGCCGAATGGCTGCATCGACTATATCGGCGCCGGACCGCTGCATGTCTCCACCACCAAGCCGGAGGCTTCCGTAGGCGGCAATGACGGTTCCGGGAATACGCTCGACGAGGATCAGATCAACACCATCTGCACGGCGAGCGATTTTCCGGTCGTGGTCGGCGGCGGCGTCACGGCCGATGACATGGAGATGCTGGCCCGTTCGAAGGCGGCCGGCTGGTTCGTGGTGTCGGCGATCGCCGGTGCGGACGATCCGGAGGCGGCCACCCGTGAGATGGTGACCCGTTGGAAGGCCGTACGCGGGGAAACGAAGCATGGCTTCGCGCCGCGAGTGCAGTCGGCGGATACGGCAACGACCACCGATACGCAGATGACGGAGAGCAACAACGGGAAGTTCACGAACGCCAAGGAAGCGAAGGCCTCTTCCAAACTGGCCAAGCAGCAGCGCGTAGACATCGCCGCCCGCGGCTCCAAGCAGCGCGACAAGGCGCATGTCCGCAAAACCACGCCAGTGCATTTCGAAAACCGATTCGGCTCCTACGACCTTGAAGTGCCATATACCGAAATCAAGTTGTCCGACACTCCGGGCGTAGGCCCGAACGCGCCGTTCAAGGATTACAACACCGAAGGTCCCAAGTGCGACCCGAAGGAAGGACTGGCGCCGCTACGTCTCGACTGGATCCGCGATCGCGGGGACGTCGAGGAGTACGAGGGCCGTCGGCGCAATCTCGAGGATGACGGCAAACGCGCCATCAAACGCGGCAAGGCATCCAAGGAATGGCGTGGCCGCCAGCATAAGCCGCTTAAGGCGAAGGACCATCCGATCACCCAGATGTGGTATGCGCGTCACGACATCATCACACCGGAGATGCGTTATGTTGCCGAACGCGAGCACTGCGACGTGGAGCTGGTACGTTCCGAACTGGCCGCAGGTCGCGCGGTCATGCCGTGCAACATCAACCATCCCGAGGCCGAGCCGATGATCATCGGCTCGAGATTCCTTACCAAGCTCAACGCCAACATGGGCAATTCCGCAGTGACCTCCTCCATCGACGAGGAGGTGGAGAAACTCACATGGGCCACCAAGTGGGGAGCCGACACCGTGATGGATCTTTCCACCGGCAACGACATCCACACCACCCGCGAATGGATCCTCAGGAACTCCCCCGTGCCGATCGGCACGGTCCCGATGTACCAAGCGCTTGAAAAGGTGGAGGACGACGCCTCCAAACTCAGCTGGGAGCTGTTCCGCGACACCGTGATCGAACAGTGCGAGCAGGGCGTGGACTACATGACCATCCACGCCGGCGTGCTGTTGCGGTTCGTGCCGATGACCGCCAACCGCATGACGGGCATCGTCTCGCGGGGCGGATCGATCATGGCCGAATGGTGTCTGCAACATCATCAGGAAAGCTTCCTGTATACGCATTTCGATGAGCTGTGCGAGATCTTCGCCAAGTACGACGTGGCGTTCTCTCTGGGCGACGGCCTGCGGCCCGGCTCATTGGCGGATGCCAACGACGCGGCGCAGTTCGCGGAGCTCATGACCTTGGGCGAGCTCACCCAGCGAGCATGGGAGCATGACGTGCAGGTGATGATCGAAGGCCCGGGACACATTCCGTTCGACACCGTACGCATGAACATCGAAATGGAGAAGGCGATCTGCAAGGATGCCCCGTTCTATACGTTGGGCCCGCTCACGACCGACACCGCCCCCGGCTACGACCACATCACCTCGGCAATCGGCGGTGTGGAGATCGCCCGCTACGGCACCGCCATGCTGTGCTATGTGACGCCGAAGGAGCACCTCGGCCTGCCGAACAAGGATGATGTCAAACAGGGCGTAATCGCCTATAAGATCGCCTGCCATGCAGCCGACATCGCCAAACACCACCCGCATGCCATCGACCGCGATAACGCGATGAGCAAGGCGCGCTTCGAATTCCGTTGGCTCGACCAGTTCAATCTGAGCTACGATCCGGACACGGCCATCGCCTTCCATGACGACACCCTGCCCGCCGAACCGGCGAAGATGGCGCACTTCTGCTCGATGTGCGGTCCGAAGTTCTGTTCGATGGCCATCTCGCAGAACATCCGCAGGAAGTTCGGCAATGCCGAGGCGCAGGAAAAGCTCGTGGCCGACGCGCAATGAGCCAGAGCAAACGGTCTCCCCGACCATCCCCAGGCCCTTTCACGACAGCTTCATCCATGGGAATCACAAGATAACAAAGGAGCATTCATGACCAGCACATTGCCACCGGTATTGAGCATCGCAGGATCGGATTCCTCCGGCGGCGCGGGCATTCAGGCCGATCTGAAGACCATGCTCGCCAACGGTGTATTCGGCATGACCGCCATCGCGGCGCTGACCGCGCAGAACACCACCGGCGTGCGCATGGTCACGAATACCCCACCAGACATGCTCGCCGCACAGATCGACGCCGTGTTCGAGGACATTCCACCGCTGGCGGTGAAGATCGGCATGGTCTCCAGCGTCGAGCTGATTGACGTGATCGCCGATCGACTGACCTTCCACAAGGCCACGAACGTCGTACTCGACCCGGTGATGGTGGCCACTTCCGGAGCCAAACTCATCGAGGATGACGCCATCGCGGCGCTGA
Source organism: Bifidobacterium sp. MSTE12 (assembly GCF_000513015.1). NCBI lineage: Bacteria > Bacillati > Actinomycetota > Actinomycetes > Bifidobacteriales > Bifidobacteriaceae > Bifidobacterium > Bifidobacterium sp. MSTE12. The sequence goes on from NZ_AZYA01000037.1 coordinate 92,812, forward strand.
CTTCCCAACTGTTCCCGCTGGCCACGGTGATCACGCCGAACATGCCGGAAACGCAGGCGCTGTGCGATCTGGCCGTCACGCAGGGCGCGCAGCCAATCAACTATGACAATGGCGAAAGCATCTCCACACCCGCCGATATGACGGTGGCAGGGCATCTGCTAGCGGATCATTTCGACTGTGCGGCACTCGTCAAGGGCGGCCATGGCACACAGGATGCCAGTGACGTGCTGGTCGAGCCGAACGGTCGGGTGACCTGGTTCACGGGTCATCGCGTCGATAATCCGAATACGCATGGCACCGGATGCACGCTGTCGTCCGCCATCGCATCGCATCTGGCGCTTGGCGAGGATCTGCCGACCGCCGTCGACCATGCCAAGCTGTATCTGACGGGCGCCTTGGAGGCGCAGCTCGATCTCGGCCATGGCTCCGGCCCGATGGACCACGCGTGGCGGTGGCGCTGACCGTACGGGCTGAACCATCGCATAAGCTGAATCATAATGAAAAGACGAGCCGAAGAAAGGAATACCATGTCCCTTGATCGCAACGCCGAACGGCAGGAGGTGCCGGTCGACCCGGCAACCGGCAAGCCGTATATCAACACCTTGGCCGCCGTCGCCATCTCCCCCGCCGGCGCAAGTCCGGAAAAATCCACCTACGTGTCGCAGGCGGTCGACGTGATTCGCCAATCCGGACTGCCGAACGAGACCAATGCGATGTTCACCAACATCGAAGGCGACATCGACGATGTGCTCAAGGTGATCCGCGATGCCACCATGAAGCTCGCCGGACAGGGCTACCGTACCGACGTGGTGATCAGGCTTGACATCCGTCCCGGATTCGAAGGCCAGATTCACGCCAAGCAGGAACTCGTCGATGAGATTCTTTCCGGCGACCAACAATGATGCGGCACTGACACACCGTCGGTTTTCTCAAGAAATGCAATCCTCCGGAATAAGGGAAGGTATAGTGTTGCCCTTATGACGACGATGAAGGAAATTGCCGAAAAGACCGGTGTGTCCGTATCCACCGTTTCCCTGGTGCTCAATAAACGCGATGTCGGGCGTGTCAAGCCCGACATCGCGCAACGCGTTCGTCAGACCGCCACCGATCTGGGGTATAAGCCCAATCCTCTGGCGCGAAGCCTTCGTACCAGCAAGACCCGCATCCTCGGGTTCATCAGCGAAGAGGTCGCGACCACTCCGTACGCAGGCGGCATCATTCTGGGCGCTCAGGATGCGGCCAGCACCTACGGCTATATGCTGATCACCGTCAGCACCGACGGACAGGCCAGCGAGGAAAGCGAGATCGCCGCACTGAAGCGGTACGGCGTGGACGGCTTCTTCTATTCGAAGATGTCGAACCGCATCGCCACCGTGCCGAAAAGCCTGTCCGATTATCCGGTCGTGCTGGTGGATGCCACCGACGCGAACAACACACTCCCCAGCGTCGAACCGGACGAATTCCAAATCGCCTACGATGCCACCAGTCGTCTGATCGAAGCCGGTTGCGAACGTATCGCCTATGTCGGCTGCTCCGAGAACATGATCGCCCAGGACGGTCGTCTTGCCGGCTACCGCGCCGCATTGGAAGGCACCGACCACGGTTTCGATGCATCGTTGGTATGTAACGTATTGAACAATGGTCCGGCCTTGCGTGCCGTGGATGCATTGTTCAATACGTGCAATCCCGATGGATTCTTCTGTTTCAACGATGCACGCGCCTGGTATGTGTACGAGTGCGCCGCCCGCCGTGGTCTGACCGTAGGCAAGGATCTCTCGGTCGTTGGCGTGGATAACCACCGTGTGTTCGCCGAGACTTTGGAACCACAGCTGACCACCGTGGAACTGCCTCATTACGAGATGGGATATTGGGCCGCCTGCAAGCTGATCTCCATGATCGAAGGCAAACCGGTCGACACCACCAAATGGCCGCGAACCACATCTCCCCTGCCACCGCTTGACGCCCCGATTCCCGCGAAGATTCATTGCGCCCTGATCGAAAAGGGCTCCGTGGCCCGCTGACGCCCCGGCGCCCCACCCCGACGCAAGCCATCGACCATACTCACGACACGCCGAAAGGGTGGTATTGGCATACCCCACTTTCGGCTTCATTCCGGCAATTGTGTATATCCTTTGCGATTATTGACGTCAATCGATTTACGTCAATCGATTGACGTGTTACACTTGAGTCAGTTCGCCACCCGACATGGCAGCTGGGAAGACGAACGGTAAACAATACAACATCAGCAAATAACAGCGGTGTCGCACGGCAGCGGCACCAAGAAGAGAAAAAGAGAAATCAATGGCAAGCTCAACTCGATCTGCATGGAAGAATCCTTCCTATCTGCAGAGCTCCTTTGGCATCTTCATGTTCTTCTGCTCCTGGGGCATCTGGTGGTCCTTCTTCTCCAGGTGGCTTACCGACCCGACCCACGGCCTGGGCATGACCTCCGCCGAGCAGGGCCAGATCTACTCCATCAACTCGCTGGCCACTTTGGTCATCATGTTCGCCTACGGCGCCATTCAGGACCAGCTTGGCATCAAGCGCAAGCTCGTCATCTTCATCTCCGCCGTAGCGGCACTGGTCGGCCCGTTCGTGCAGTTCGTATATGCCCCGATGCTCACCGCCGGCGGCGCAACCCGCTACGCAGGCGTGCTCATCGGCTCCATCGTGCTGTCCGCAGGCTTCATGGCCGGTTGCTCCCTGTTCGAGGCGGTCACCGAACGCTATTCCCGTAAGTTCGGCTTTGAATACGGCCAGTCCCGTGCCTGGGGCTCCTTCGGCTACGCAATCGTGGCGCTGTGCGCAGGCTTCCTGTTCAACATCAACCCGCTGCTCAACTTCTGGGTCGGCTCCATCTGCGGCCTCGGCATGCTGTGCGTCTACGCCTTCTGGGTTCCGTCCGAGCAGAAGGTAGAGCTCAAGAAGGAAGCCGATCCGAACGCCACGCCGACCAACCCGTCCTTCAAGGAGATGATCTCCGTCCTGAAGATGCCGACCCTGTGGGTGCTCATCGTCTTCATGCTGCTGACCAACACCTTCTACACCGTGTTCGACCAGCAGATGTTCCCGAACTACTACGCCTCCCTCTTCTCCACCACTGAAATCGGCAACGCCACCTACGGCACCCTGAACTCCTTCCAGGTGTTCCTCGAGTCCGCCATGATGGGCGTGGTTCCGATCATCATGAAGAAGATCGGCGTTCGCAACTCCCTGCTGCTCGGCGCAACCGTGATGTTCCTGCGCATCGGCCTATGCGGCGTGTTCCACGACCCGATTTCCGTGTCCATCGTCAAGCTGTTCCACTCCATCGAGGTCCCGCTGTTCTGCCTGCCGGCGTTCCGCTACTTCACCCTGCACTTCGACACCAAGCTGTCGGCGACCCTGTACATGGTGGGCTTCCAGATCGCCTCCCAGGTCGGCCAGGTGATCTTCTCCACCCCGCTTGGCGCACTGCATGACGCCATGGGCGACCGTCCGACCTTCTTCACCATCTCCGCCATCGTGCTCGCAGCACTGGTCTACGGCACCTTCGTCATCAAGAAGGACGACCAGGAGGTCGGCGGCGATCCGTTCTACACCGACAAGCAACTCAAGGCAATGGAAGCCTCCAAGGCCAACGCCTGAGTCGCAAATCACGAATCGTAGAACGACCTGAAACGTGGTGCTCGAAGCGGTTTTCCCCTTTTGCCGCTTCGGGCATCATCACCATAACCAAACACATCAATCACATTCCCTCATGAAAGGCAATCAACGATGACTGGCTTCACCCCGGACGCACCGGTGCTCAACGAATTTACGAACCATGGCGAAGAGCTGGCCAAAGCCGAAGCGGGCGTGGCCGCAATGTTCGCCAAGCGCAACAACCGCTGGTATCCGAAGTTCCACATCGCCTCCAACGGCGGATGGATCAACGATCCGAACGGCCTGTGCTACTACAAGGGTCGCTGGCACGTGTTCTACCAGCTGCACCCATATGGCACCCAGTGGGGCCCCATGCACTGGGGTCACGTCTCCTCCACCGACATGGTCAACTGGAAGCGCGAGCCGGTCATGTTCGCCCCGTCTCTTGAGCAAGAGAAGAACGGCGTGTTCTCCGGTTCCGCGGTGATCGGCGACGACGGCGAGCTCAAGTTCTACTACACCGGCCATCGTTGGGCCAACGGCGTGGACAACACCGGCGGCGACTGGCAGGTGCAGATGCTCGCCGAACCGGATAACGACGAGTTGACCAGCGCTACCAAGCGCGGCATGATCATCGATTGCCCGACCGATCAGGTGGATCACCACTATCGTGATCCGAAGGTGTGGAAGACCGGCGACAAATGGTACATGACCTTTGGCGTCTCCTCCGCTGAGAAGCGTGGCCAGATGTGGCTGTTCTCCTCCGACGACATGGTGCGCTGGACCTATGAGCGCGTGCTGTTCGAGCATCCGGATCCGAACGTGTTCATGCTTGAATGCCCGGACTTCTTCCCGATTCGAGACGCGGAAGGCAACGAGAAGTGGGTCATCGGCTTCTCCGCCATGGGTGCGAAGCCGAGCGGTTTCATGAACCGGAACGTGAACAATGCCGGATACATGATCGGCACGTGGACCCCGGGTGAGGCTTTCCAGCCGGAAACCGAGTTCCGCCTGTGGGACTGGGGTCACAACTACTATGCCCCGCAGTCGTTCAATGACGGCAAGCGCCAGATCGTCTACGGCTGGATGAGCCCGTTCGTCGAGCCAATTCCGATGCAGGACGACGGCTGGTGCGGCAACCTGACCCTGCCTCGTGAGATCACGCTGGGTGCCGATGGCGATCTGCACACCGCTCCGGTCGCCGAGATGGAAGGTCTGCGCGAGGACACGTTCGACCATGGCGCGATCTCGCTGGGCGTCAATGGAGAGAAGACCATCTCCGATGACGCCGAGGCCGTCGAAATCGAAATGACCATCGATCTCAACGCCTCCACCGCCGAACGTGCCGGACTGAAGATTCATGCCACCGAGGACGGCGCCTACACGTATGTGGCATTCGACGCTCAGATCGGACGCGTGGTGATCGACCGTCAGGCCGCCGCACAAGGCGACCGCGGCTACCGCGCCGCACCGCTTTCCGATGAGGAGCTGGCCTCCGGTGAGCTCAAGCTGCGTGTGTATGTGGACCGTGGCTGCGTCGAAGTGTACGTGAATGACGGACGCCAGGCCATGAGCTCCTTCAGCTACGCATCCGAAGGACCGCGCGCCATCAAGCTTGTCGCCGAATCCGGCACACTTGAAGTCAAGTCACTTAAGCTTCACCACATGAAGTCCATCGGTCTGGAGTAAATCCCGATCCACACGGATCATAGTCCAGCGAAGAACCTACGCCGGAGGAATGGTAGCGGAAAGCGCCCATTCCTCCGGCGATTTCGTAATCTCCATATGTCCGCCGCGGTCCTCGATCAGACGCCCATACCGCGCCAAGCCGCTGCCATGCACCAAATCAGCATCACGGTTGGCAGGAGTATCGATAAGCGCTATGTGCACGGCGTCGTCTTCGATGCCGACAGTCAGCACATATCCTTCCGAAAGTTCGGCATGTTTGATGATGTTGCCGTACAGCTCCTCCACGAATCCGGCAATCAGATCATCGCAGGCGACTTCGCCTTCGCCGGAGACGATCGTCCTTCCGGAACAGCCCAGTTTGGTAAGCCTACGTTCCATGAGCTCGGAAATATCCTGCAGTTTCGACCGCAATGTCACTCCATTCCGCATCGGTTGCGCCTTCGCCGAGCCGCGAGACCGCGCATCGCCGGAATCTTGAGAGCCCTCGTCCCGTTCGATCAGATCAATGACCCGATGCGTATGGGTCAGCGCATTCGCCGCGACGGACCGCAATTCACGCAGCTCGGCATCATCGGGAACATGCCCTTCGGCGATGTCGCCGTCGATGCGCAACACCAGATAGGCCAGATCATTGGACACATGATCGTGGATGCTTCTCGCCGCACGGGCACGCCGCCGCCGCTGTTCCGCACGCATCCGTTCCAATTGCCCGTCATATCGTCGGCGCATGCAATAGCCGCCGAATACGAATCCAATCGGCAGCACGCACACCATAATCATCACCTGCCATGGGAAACCGGATGGCGTTACGATTTCGACATTCGCATCACCGCTGCTTCCGGAATCGCCATAGACATCATCCGTTTCAGCGGACCCTTGTACTGCGGACCGTTCCGGCGACGATGCAGACGTTGCCATGAACGGCATGTCCGCATCATGTATCAGCGGCGCGATGCCTTCGCACATCATCAGCCAGGCGACCATCGCAAGCATCGCACATATGCCGGCGACGACCGCACGCCGGAATGCCATCACCGCCAACGAGACCAACATCAACGCAGTCAGGCCGACCGGCGTCACGCCAGCCACCAGGCATAGGACGATCCACATCGCAACGGTCGCCATTGCGGCCCTTAGGGGAAAGCGAAGCATCAGCATCGCTACGCATGTGGCGAGAAGCACACAGCAGCCCAGCGGAATCCCGATCTCCCCGATCAGCATATGCCAGATGGCTTCCGCGGCCGAGCCCACGCCAAGTGATATCAGAGCGACCGTCCTCCACTTCATCAGAACTCATGCCTCCGTATGCAGATCGCGATGGCATGCGCCCTCGAGCGTGCGTTCAGTTTCATGGTCGCCCGTCGTTCGAAGGTGGCGACCGTCGCCACGCTTACACCCATTCGCCCCGCGATTTCCTTGGTATTCAGCCCATCCGCATAGAGTCGAAGCGTTTCGCGTTCCTTGTTCGACAGTTTGCCCTGCCTGGCATACTGCTGATCCTCTATGTAGTTGCTGGCATCCTGCAAATCCATGAACCGTACTGCTTCGCCATTGGTCGCCTGCGTCGCTTCGGAAGTCCGCCCGCCTTCGACTCCATCACATGCTTTGATCGGCATTCGATACGCCTTGCCTTGCGCCGCATCGCAAATGGCGTTCCTGAGATTCGCTATATCCGTTTTCGCGACCAGCGCCTGCATGCCGCTGAAGGCCGCCGCCTCCCGGAAGCTCGATACGGTGTAGGAGGTGACGCCCACGATGCCGACCTGTGAGGTGCGGGCCCGAATCGCGCGGCTGATTTCCGGACCGTCCGCACCCGCCATGGCCATATCGGTGACGAGCACATCCGGACGTTTGGCCGTGCTGACGCAACGACTGATCGCCACCGCACCTATGTCGGTGGTCCAAATCACTTCGAAGCCGGCATCAAGCCGTTCTATCAACGTTTTCATTACCGTAAGCGCATATGGGTCGTTGTCTACGATTCCGATTCGAATGGTCACGGCAGGCCCTTTCCTACGTTTCTATCATTATCCGAAATGCACGATGCCGGGCAAGTTGTCATTGAGGCTCTGACAAAAGATGACCTTCCACGCACGGTTCGATATGCTGAAAGCCAACAGACGGCAATCCGCCATTTCGAAGATGACAGGCGGGTCTCATACCAGGTACGAACACCAGACATATCGGCATATTGTAAAGGAAAGGACAGGCCATGAAGCGCATCGATCTGAAGGGCACGACCATAGTCACACCGAAGTCGGCGCAACGAAACAAGGCCGGCAGACGTGTCATCATCGCGATCATCGCGGCGGTACTTGCCATCGCAATCGTAGTGACGGGGGGATTCTGGTATTTCGCTTGGGGCGGACGTTACACGGTGGCCGACCTGTTCAGGCCAAAGGCAGTTGCGGCGAGCGATGCCGCGGTGGAGTCATCACGGTCGTTCGCCTACGAAAGCGCGGTGAAGTTCCTTGCCAAGCAGAAGAACGTCAACTACTCCCCCGCTTCGTTGCAGATGGCGTTGCTGGTCGCCGCGCAGGGAGCGAAAGGCGATACGCTGTCGCAACTGCAACAGGCGCTGGCCAGTGAGAAGCTGAGTGACAGCGATCTTACGTCGATCTACCGGTCGATTATCGGCAAACGCAGCGGCAAGTCACGTTTGGATGCGGCGAACTCGATATGGGCCCGTCGCGGTCTTACGCTGAACAAGGACTACACCGATGCCGTACGACGTATCTTCGGGACGCAAGTCAAGCGCGTCAAGGCATTCGACAACGACACCAACAAGGCGATGAGCACATGGATCAGCGACCAGACTCGCGGCATGTTGAAACCCGAAATCGACACTCCCAAGAATAACGGCATGTCGATTCTCAATACGCTCTACGCCGACGGCCGTTGGAGCGACCCGTTCGACAAGGCATCCACCAAGAAGTCCACTTTCCACACGCTGCAGGGTTCGACGAGCACCATTGATTTCATGCATAAGACCTTCGAGACCGAGCAGCATGCGGATGATGTCGACGCGTACACGAAAGGCGACGGCTGGCAACGCGTGGATCTTACGTTTGACAATGGCGGACGCATGAAGATTCTGCTACCGGACAACAACACACGGTTCAAGGCGTTGCGAGGTGACGCCGCCGCATTACGTAAGGCGTTCTCCGCCAAATCGAATGCGCAGAGCGATACCGAAGTCAATGTAAGCCTGCCGAAGTTCAGCATCGACAGTACGTTCGACAGTGATTCAATGATCAAGGCGATGCAAGAGATGGGCGTCACCGACGCCTTCAACGTGGATAAGGCTGATTTTTCTGGAATGTCGGATGCGCAGATGTTCATCGGAGCGATCGTTCAGGGCACGCGCATCGAAGTGACGGAGGCTGGGGCCAAGGCCGCGGCTTATACGCAAATCGATATGGAATTGGCGATGATGCCCGTCGAAATCGTCGATTTCAATGTAGACCGCCCATTCCTCTACGAATTCGACTCCCCTGACGGTCTGCCGTTGTTCATCGGCGCCGTGACCGAACTGTAAAACAGTCTGATTTCCACGGAAAGCGGCTTATTCATGACACCCACGTATCATGAATAAGCCGCTTTCCGTGGAAATCCGCCATTTACTGTTGGAGATAAGTCACAATCCATCCGAAAACACGATAATGCACTCCGCACCATGACTTATACTGGTCTGCCGGTAATGAACTTTTCTGACCGGAGGGCGGGCAGGCTCCTCACCTTACTGATTCCCCTCCGCCGGTCGCGTGGGCGCCCACTTTGGCGCAGAAAGCAAGGTGAACGATGGCTCAAACGCGCGTTCAACACATCCCTTCGGCTGGGAACAAGGCCTCCGCGACGGCGCCTGCGACTTCGGATTCCGTCATCATTACGGCACTGCATCGCTTCATGACAATCTGCACAAGACGCGTTCCCACAATTGCCGCAATCGTGTTGCTACTGGTGATCTGGGAGACTTGGGTACGGCTCGGCCATGTGCCGAGCACGATGATCGCCGCTCCGAGCGAAATCGCACAGGCCACCGTCGAAACCTGGCCGACGCTTTGGCCCGCAACGCAGGTCACGTTATTGGAAGGCACCGTCGGATTCCTGTTCGCCGTAGCATGCGGCATTCTGATTGGCATTCTCCTGTACTGTTCGCGCACGGCGAACGCCGCATTGTTTCCGCTGCTGTCGGCCGCGCAGACCATGCCGCTGATCTCGATCGCCCCGTTGTTTCTGATCTGGTTCGGTTTTGAGATTTCCGGCAAAATCGTGATCGTGACGGTTTTCGGCCTGTTCCCGATCGCGGTGCAGACGATTCGCGGGCTCGAGGCAGTGCCGCAATTTTATTCCGATGTCGCGTTAACCTGCGGTGCGACGAAGACGTGGACCCTGTGGCACGTGAAGCTGCGCGTCGCCGCACGGCAGATCTATGGCGGCATCCGCGTCTCCGCAGCCTACATTTTCGCCACCGCCGCGACCGCGGAATATCTGGGCGCACGCAAAGGCCTCGGCATCTGGCTGCAGGCGGCATACAACTCGTTCCGCACACCGCTGATCTTCTCGGCCACACTGGTCATCATCGTGATCACCGGCATGCTCATGTGCCTGGTGAACCTGAGCGAACGTATCATCCTCGGCCCCGCCGACGCCGACGAGGATCCGGATGCGGAGCAGTGAAACCCTCAGTTCCATCACACGTCACACCAACCCGTATAATGGGTGACGCTGTTAAGCCAATGTGTGGCAAACCGGCCATATTCCGCCGCCCGCTGGGTACATCCATAGGGCACATAAGGAGTCGTCGGGGGCATTGGACGAGCGGAGGGCGTGGGCCCTTCGTACCGTTTTCTGCCCGAACTCCGCCCGCAGCACATCCCTAGAAAACGGTAGAGAAGCAAGATTCAAGGGAAATCACATCGTATGAAGAACAGCATCTTCAGCAAATTCGCCGGCAAGGCAATCGCACTACTGGGCTCTGCGGCCATGGTTTTCAGCGTCTCCGCATGCGGCCAGAGCAACGACACCTCCGCCCAAACCGATTCGGATGGCCTGACCAAGGTGACGTTCATGCTTTCCTGGGCTCCGGATACCAACCATATCGGCATGTACGTGGCTAAGAACAAGGGCTATTTCAAGAGCGTCGGCCTTGACGTGGATATCGTAGCCGTAGCGCAGGCCGGCGCCGAGCAGGCCGTCAACAACGGCGTGGCCGACTTCGCGCTGTCGAATCTCACCAATGTGAGCATGTATGCCGTCAAGGGCGCGAAGATCAAGCAGGTCATGCAGGTGCAGCAGAAGCCGAGCGCCATCTGGTGCTCGCTGGCGTCCAACACTGAGATCACGTCCCCGAAGGACTTCGACGGCAAGACCTTCGCCACCTTCGGCTCGAACGAATCCGACGCGGTGATCCGCCGCATGATCCAGACCGACGGCGGCAAGGGCACCTTCGACAAGGTGACCGTCGGCACCTCCACCTTCCAGACCCTGTCCAGCAAGAAGGCGGACTTCGGCGGCTTCTACGCCACTTGGGAGGGCGTGCAGGCCGACATGTACGGCCCGAAACTCAACTGCTTCACCGAACCCGATTACGGCGTGCCCGGCAATGCCGACACCATCGGTGTGATCACCAGCGACAAGACCATATCCTCCAATCCCGATCTGGTGAAGAAGTTCGTCGAGGCCACCAAGAAGGGCTACGAATACGCGTATTCCAATCCGGACGATGCAGCGGAAATCCTTGTGAAGGAGGCTCCTGATGCGAATCTCAAGCCCGCATTCGTCAAGAAGAGCATGAAGACGATCGTGGACGGCCAGTATTGGGGAGATCCGTCCAAAATCAAGGACGGTTCGTTCGTGTTCGGCACGAACGACACCGAAGGTGCGCAGGAGTATTTCGACTTCCTCGCGCAGGAGGACGCCTACACCGATTCGCACGACAAGGTGATTCACGAGGCTCCGCAGGCCGATGATCTCGCCACCGACGAATTCCTGAAGTAGGTAACGACATGCGCCTTCGTGCCGAATATGCGGAACACGCTTGGAACACGCGTGATAACACTGCATGTTCGGCACGTCTTCTACGGCATCGATTCGGTACAGTGAATGCATGACCATACAGTCTGAAGAACCCATGAACGACCGCAAACTGATTCTCGACGTGGACACCGGCATCGACGATGCCTTGGCTTTGGCGTATCTTGCGACTTTCGATGATGTCAACCTGCTCGGCGTAGTCGGCACATACGGCAATGTCGCGATGGGAAAGGCCGTTCGCAATACGCAGTATGTGCTGGAGCGGTTGGGGCTCCGGCACATTCCAGTGATGCGCGGATCGTCGCATCCATCTTGGGCTGCATCATTCATTCCTGACGCCGGCTGTGCGCAGTTCCACGGCACGGACGGATTGGGAGGATTCGGGCCAGACGCTTCCGCACTTGCCGGAATGTCCGATTCTGGCGAAACGGACATTCCGGCCACTTCCGCACCCACTTGCATGTCCGATTCGGCCGAATCGGACATGTGCAGGCTGATTTCCGTCGGCGGCTATGACGTGCATGACCCGCACGCGAATCCTGCCGCTGACTCGTTTTCACTTACCTTCTCCTCCCCCGATGCCGCAAACGTCCCTTGCTCCCCTGTCCTGTCGGAAGGCGTGCGCTTCATCATTGACACGGTCCGCCGATATGGCCGTAACGTCACGGTGGTGGCCACCGGCCCACTAACCGATGTCGATATGGCTCTTACCGCAGCACCGGACATCGCCGGCAGACTGCGACTGGTGATGATGGGCGGCACACTCACCCAGGAAGGCAACTGTTGGGATCTGACCGCCGAAACGAACATCATCCAAGATCCCGAAGCAGCGGACCGTGTGTTCCATTCCGGCGCGGATATCACCATGATCGGTTTGGATGTAACGCACCAGTGTCTGCTGGGCGGCATGGCCACTCGACGTTGGAGGAAAACTGCCGACCTGCGGGCGCACGCCAGGCTGGATCCATCGGCATCCTTGGAAGGCGCTGCATGCTCACATCGCTTATCCGACCCAGGCACGCTGCGATTCCTTGCCGATATCGCTGACTTTTCCATCGCCGCCAATCTCAGGGCCGACGCACGCCTCTTTTCCGCAGGCATGCCACTGCATGATCCGCTCGCCGCAGCCGTCGCCGTCGATTCGACGTTGGTCCGCTGCCTTGACCTGCCGATGAAGGTCGAGACGAAAACGGGTGACTTCCACGGTACGCGCGGCCGTACCGTCGGCGATCCGGAGGGCCTGATCAATCCGCAGGCGCCCCGCATCCATGTCGCATTGCATGTCGATGCCGAACGCTTCGTAGATGAATTCGCGAACCGTATCGACGGCATCCGGCCTTAGTCGGGCTGTACCGGCACGGCACTTGGTGGTTCGTTCGGACGAAATTTGGAAGATGGTGGTTTGTTCGGACGAAATCAGCCCGGATTTCGTCCGAACAAACCACCAATTCCGTAGAAACGTCTGAACACACCACCATCAGCCATAATTAGCCGCACGATTCCCGCCTTGGCACACGCGCACTCTCCAATCGCCGCGTCAGGGTTCGAGCATCGTCCAAATCCGTGTAATACATACGAATCATGTCCACGCCTTGCTTGCCCAAACACCGCTGCCGATCGCGCTCCTCATCGACAACCTGCCTAATCGTGCGTCCCGAGGTCATCGACGGATCCACATATTTTCGTACCCCATCAAATTCCCCGGCGATCAACGTGCCGTCCTCGCGTTTCCACAGGAAATCCACCCTATGCATATGACCGTGACGATTCGAGCAGGGAAACTCAGCCTGAATCCAATGCACAGGAAATCCCAACTCATCCAATACCGCACGGCATTCCGATTCTCCGCCGTTCTCGCTGCCACCATTGCCCTTGGCGATTACGGAGCGAATGCGTTCCCTGCCGCGCAGCATCGGAAGAGCATCCGCATACGCCAGCAACGACTCGATCGTGATTCTTCCCTGACGCAACGCGGAATCAATCGGTGCCAACGCGTAGCGAAACGGCATCATCGCGGCGCAATCGACAAGCGTGCGCTGGATTGACGTCACATGCACGCCGTCAATGACTACGGCATCGGGATCATTGAGAACGTGATACCGTACGTTCGCCTGGCTTTTAGAACGACGGCACCGATCCACTGCGACATGAATTGGATACAGCTGCCGGTATGAGCATTCCAAACCGTGCATGACCGCCGCGCTTGCCCCGCAGAACAACCATTGTTCATGCCATTGCCCCAGCGAACGGATGACATGTCGCAACCGTTCATGCTGGTCAAGACGCTCCCAATACTCCTTGACCGCATATAGACCGCGATATACCCGCACAATACTGCCTTGCTTGACACGTCGCGAAACCACCTTGACATCCGTATCCCAGAACGGACGCATGCAACGTCGCTCCTGCTGCGCCTTCGCAATCAGGAGATTCAAAGAACAGTGCGCTTCTTTTTCACCCATTTGCGCAGTCTAAACGACCTGACCATGTCAAGACAAGTTGACGGTGCGGTCGGAAGGGCCGGGCTAAGGCACACGTGTGCGACTCATTCGGACGAAATCAGGGAATTGGTGGCTCGTTTGGACGAAATCGGCCCTAATTTCGTCCAAACGAACCACCAATTTCACGGAAACGTCCGATTGAACCGCCAAGAATGCCTGGCAGATTCCAAAATGCCTGGTGAAATCCTACTTCTTAACCCCACCGAACCGGCGGTCACGGTCAACATAGTGGCTGATGGAACGCCACAACACCTCACGGCCGCAGTCGGGGAAGAGCTCCGGCACGAAGTCGAGTTCGGCGTAGGCGGCCTCCCACGGCAGGAAGTTGGAGGTGCGCTGTTCGCCGGAAGTACGAATCACCAGATCGCAATCCGGAATGTCCGGATTGTACAGGTGATCGGCGATCATCTTTTCGGTCACACGGTCGCCGGAAATCCTGCCGTCACGCACCTCGCGCGCGATGGCTGCACAGGCGTCGGCGATTTCGGCACGGCCTCCATAATTCAGGCAGAACACCACATCGATGGTCTTGTTGTTCTTGGTGCGCTCCTGCGCCACCTCAAGTTCGTCGATGACGGACTTCCACAGTTTCGGGCGGCGACCGGACCAGCGCACGCGTACGCCCCACTCGTCCATCTGCGCCACACGACGGTGGATGATGTCGCGCGAGAAGCCCATGAGGAAGCGCACCTCCTGAGGCGAGCGCTTCCAGTTCTCAGTGGAGAACGTGTACAGCGACAAGTAGCGTACGCCCGCCTCGATGGCACCGGCAATGGTGTCGAACACCACCGGTTCGGCGGCCTGATGGCCGTCGGTGCGGATCAATCCGCGCTGCTGCGCCCAACGACCGTTGCCGTCCATGATTACGCCCACATGGCGCGGTACCTTGTTCTTCGGGAAATCGGGAATAATCGACGGATCGGAAAAAGGAGCCGCCGGAATGTCAAGCGACTTGTAGTCCACGTTCTCAAAAGCCATACCCGCTAATCTAGCAAGCGCAGCGAACGAATCGGCCGCTCCAGATAGTACTCGCCCCATTTTTCCACCAATTGGCGGGTTTCGGCGGTCAGTGGTGCCGTATCCAACTCTCCCCAATCGCCGTCGACCAGCGCCTGCATCTGGCAGAGTGTGTTCCAAGGAATCAGCGTGGATTCCGGAGTGTGGTCGGCGGAGCACATCACGCCACCGGCTGGAATCGAAAAATACCAGGTCCTTCCGGCATCGATCGGATCTCCGCAGACCACGCAGGCACGCAAGCGCGGAGTCCATCCTGCAAGTGCCAATGCCCGCATCACATAGGAGTCTCCGATCGCATTCGAATCATGCGCATGTTTGGCAAGCGCATTCAACGCACCCAACACCAGCCGGTACTGCATCGTCATACGCTCGTGTTCGCCGGCCACGAGTTTGTCGGCGGTTTCGGCAATCACATTGGCTGCGGCATAGGCGCCATAGTCGGCGCAGATCGGTCCGGCATAGGCGGAAATCGATTCGGCCTGTGAGATCACATCAAGGGAGCGGCCTTCGGCTACCAGCACATCCACACGCATGAACGGTTCCAGACGCCCGCCGAACCGTGATTTGGTACGGCGCACGCCTTTGGCAACGGCACGGATCTTGCCGTGGTCGCGCGTCAACAAGGTGATGATGCGATCGGCTTCACCGAGTTTTGCCGTGCGCAGCACGACTCCTTCGTCCTGATACAACGGCATGATGTGCACCTCCTTTCCGGATAATCGCCCTGCGTTGTCTCTTCCGGCCCCAGCGGATACTTCAGTAGATGAACAGTCCCCAGAAGGCGAAGACCAGCAGCACGTCCAGCATGGCGATAGCTGTCAGCCAGAACAATATGCGACCGAATCGTGTGGAGGCAAGCACCGGCTGCCGGCCGGAGACTATTTCCCTGATGGCGCCTTGACGTGGAGGCCATTGCGCAAGACCTCGACTGCCCGCCACTTCGATCAGTCTCATGAACACACGCGACCACGCCCAGACCACGGCCACGCAGACAATCTGGATGACGGGCCAACTCCAATACATCATGCCCGGATTCTCGGCTGGCGCACTGCCCCATGCCAATTTGACCACGCCCATGATCACTTCGCCCAGGCCCGCGAAGAACAATACCAATGTGGCCATGGTGGCGATGGTCAGCGTGACCAGCGCATTGCCGAAACCATGAGCGAACCCTAGGCGGTAACGACGCCGATGTGCGCGAGCCCAAATCTTACGGATCAACACCGCCAGCCATACCACTGCAATCGCCAGCAGCAACAACAGCATGCTGACATGCAATACGACCAGATAGATGGTCAGGCCTCGATTCGCCTTCAACTCGAGCGGTACCGCAATCGACTGGTACAGTTCGGTTCCGGCAACGCGTTCACTGGTCTGTGTCAGACCTTCCGTCGTGCCGACGGCCCAACTGATCACATCATTGACATAGTCGTCGGCGAACGGCGTGCCGGTGTTCGCCTCGTCCCCCAGGCGCAACACATGATTGGCGATCGGGTAGCTGCGTACGGTCACGTCCCAGTTGCCGGCCTTGTGCGCCATATCCACGATTTTTTCGGTGCCTTCGACCTGTGCGGTCATCACATCCTTGGTACCGTAGGCCACCAGCGTCGGTATCGAATAGGCCTGCGGCACCAGCGTCTCGATATCGAAATTGGTCAGTCCGAACAGTTCCGGATCGATGTTGAAGACGCGACGCACGATCGACTGGTAGCCGTCATGCGCGCCAACCAGCGCGAAATCCTGCGCGGCAAGAAATCCCAACGAATGTCGTGGCGAGTAGACCATGGGGCTGAGGAGCACCTGAAACGCCACGTCATGATCCTGCTGCAGCAGATATGAGGAGATCCATGTGCTTTCGGAAGTCGCATAAATGCCGACCTTCGTCTCGCTCACATTGTCGAGGGAGCGCAGATATGTGATGACCTGATCGTAGATGGCGGCCGATCCCGGATAATCACGAGTCGCATCATTGGTGGACCACACCGGCTTGTCGAGCACGGCTGTGACGAAGCCAGCGGAGGACAGATCGTAGGCGATGTCGCCGAAGGAATTGTCGCAGGTTCCGTACCCGGCTCCGTGCATGAAAACTACGCCGGGCCGATTGCCGCCGGCGCCTTTCGGTTCACGGATGAGCACTTTGATTTTTTGGATTTCCCCAGTGGATGGCTGTTTCGCGTCGATGGTGATGTAGCGTTGACTCACCTCATAGTCGCCCTGTTGGGCGACGGCCTTGCCGGTCGTGTCGTCGAAGGTGATCGCAGTATCGGACGCCAGTGTTTCGATGGTCTGTCCGGTCGGTTCGTAATTCCACGTGGTCGCGGTCAGATTCGAGATGGAAACCAGAACACCCAGCAGAATAATGAAGATGGGCAGGCTTACCATCAACCGTCTGCCGCGCGACCATGCCCGCGCCGGGCGAGCGGTTTGAAGCTGACGTTCCTGATGTGACACGCCGTTCATTCTACCGACTCCGGCTGAGATGACCTTCAGTGCGTAATGGGTACGACCACCGGTCCGGTGGCGTTGACCGGCACCTGACCGTCGCTTTCCATCTGTGCGGCGATATCCTGCGCCTTGGTGAGCAGGGTTTCGACGATCTGGTCTTCCGGCACGGTCTGGATGACTTTGCCTTTGATGAAAATCTGTCCCTTGCCATTGCCTGACGCCACGCCCAGATCGGCTTCGCGAGCTTCGCCGGGGCCGTTGACGATGCAGCCCATTACGGCCACGCGAATCGGCGCGGTGATATCCTTCAGCCCCTCGGTCACGGCATTGGCGAGCTGTATCACATCGACCTGCGAACGGCCGCAACTCGGGCAGGAAATGATGTCGAATTTGCGTTGCCGCAGTCCCATGTATTCGAGCAGCTTGCAGCCGACCTTCACTTCCTCGACCGGCGGAGCGGACAATGACACACGAATCGTGTCGCCGATACCCTCCGCCAGCAACGCGCCGAACGCGAGACACGACTTGATGGTGCCCTGCCATGCCGGACCTGCCTCGGTGACGCCGAGGTGCAACGGCCAGTCGCCTTTGGAGGCAAGCAGACGGTAGGTTTCGACCATGGTAATCACATCATGGTGTTTTACGGAGATCTTGAAGTCATGGAAGCCGACGTCCTCGAACATGTGGGCTTCTTTCATGGCGGAGGCGACGAGCGCTTCCGGGGTCGGACCGCCGTATTTGGCGTACAGTTCCTTGTCTAGCGATCCTGCGTTCACGCCGATGCGCAAGGAGATGCCCGCATCGGTGGCCGCCTTGCAGATGGAGGGACCGACTTCGTCGAATTTGCGGATATTGCCCGGATTCACACGTACCGCGGCACAGCCGGCATCGATGGCCTGAAACACGTATTTGCTTTGAAAGTGAATGTCGGCGATGATCGGAATCGGCGATTTCCTTACGATTTCCGGCAAAGCGTCGGCATCATCCTGGCTGGGCACGGCCACACGCACGATGTCGCAACCGGCTGCGGTCAGTTCAGCGATCTGCTGCAGGGTCGCGGGAACATCGGCTGTGAGCGTATTGGTCATGGACTGCACGGAGATCGGCGCTCCACCGCCGACAGGCACCGGCCCCACCATGATACGGCGGGATTCGCGGCGCGGGTGCAGCGGACTTTCGCTGATGGCGGCTTCACCGGTCTTGCGGAACGGCTTTTCGATTTCTGGCATCGTCAATAATCCTTGTAAGTCAAAGCATCGTCGGCGGAGCCAACGAAACCACTACTGAGCAAACCACTACTTATTTATCAGTTCGTCGGCACGACGGCGAGCTTCATGTTCGAGTTGGCTCATTTCCTCCACGGATGCGAACAGCGGATTGCCTCGCATTTCACGGTCCATGTCGTCAAGCACCTCTTTGACGGTATCGACGATGCCAAGGTACGGTAGACGATGCTCCAGGAAGGCATGCACAGCCTGTTCGTTGGCCGCGTTCAGTACCGCGGTATGCTTTTCGGACGCCTCAAGGCAGTGGCGTGCAAGGTTTACGGCCGGGAACGCCTCATCATCAAGCGGTTCGAAGGTCCATGTGGCAGCCTTCGTCCAATCACAGGCCGCAGCGACATCGCCAAGTCGTTCCGGAGCGGAGAGTCCCAACGCGATCGGCAGCCTCATGTCTGGTGGCGAAGCCTGCGCAATGGTGGCGCCATCACGGAACTCGACCATCGAATGCACGATGGACTGCGGGTGCACGGTCACCTCGATGCGGCTTGGCGGCACGTCGAACAATCGGCTCGCCTCAATCACTTCCAAGCCCTTGTTCATCAACGTGGACGAGTTGATGGTTACGACCGGCCCCATATGCCAAGTCGGATGGTTCAATGCCTGCTCGGGCGTGATGTCGATCATTTGATTGCGCGTCCAACCGCGGAACGGACCGCCGGATGCGGTTACGACCAGTTTGGACACCTCGCCATGCGTGCCGGAACGCAGCGACTGCCAGATGGCGGAATGTTCGGAATCGACCGGGTTGATCTGCTGCGCACGAACCTGCGCGTCGAACAGCAGGTGACCGCCGGCCACCACGGATTCCTTGTTCGCCAATGCAAGCTGGGAGCCGGACCGCAGCGCCGCAATGGACGGCTCAAGACCAATCGAACCGGTAATGCCGTTGAGTACCACATCGGCACCGGAACCGGCCATATTCACCACGGCTTCGGGGCCGGCGGTCACTTCGACATGTGCAGCTCCCGCCTGTGCCAGAGCATCACGCAACGGTTGCACGGCATGCTCGTCGAACACGGCCACGCTTGAAACGTGAAATTGCGCGGCCTGCCGGGCAAGCAGGTCCACATGCGCACCGCCGGCCGCCAAACCGACCACGTCGAAGCGATCGGGATGGCGTGAGATGACGTCGAGGCCCTGCGTGCCGATGGAACCGGTGGATCCAAGAATTACGACTGTTGAAGTCTGCATAAGCTATGCGTTTTCTCCAGTGTTGATAGATGCGACAATCCGATGATCGACCGACGACAGTTGCCGATCAGTCATCGAATGTCGGGAAGGACAGATCGGGAATGTCGACGTTCAGGCCATGCGAATCACCGGGGAACAGCGGCGAAACCTTCGATTCGTCCTTCTTCTCCTCGGTCTTGCCCGCATCCTCCACAGTAGGGGCCTCAGGCTTCGTGGCGGTTCCGGCGGGTTCAGCCGGTGCCGCCGAAGGTGCGGAAGCGCTCGAAATGTCAATGGACGGAGGAACCGGCGTATGCTGGGCGGCCAACAACGAGGTCATGGAGCTCAGGTCGAGAGCGTCGGTATTGACCTGTGGCACGCTTGGGACGGACAGATCCGGAACATACGGCGCAGACGAGGTTTCGGCCGGGGACGGCTCGTCGGTCGATTCAGCCATATGGGCCAAAGCGGCCAGCGAGGAATCGGCAGCGGGCTCAGCCGGTTTGTAGGCCGGGGCCGCAGGAGCGAAGCTCGGCGGCATATCAGAAACGGGAGCTTCAGCGTTCGCGTCTTCCTCGGCCTTGTTTTCCACGGAGGCGCGAGTGACGGACGGTTGGAATACCGGAGGCACGGATGGCGGGAGCGTCGCCGATGTCTCCGCCTCCGGCGTGCTGACGGGAGAGACGGCCGGGGCCGCGAAAATCTCACGTTCGGCCTTGTTAAGCGCATCGAACGACTCGCCCGGCTTCGAAGCCGTTTCGTCGTCATGTTCCGTCGTCATCGCAGGCTTGGCGAACAGCGGAGCGATCAACTGGGTCTCTTTGGCATCGGAGGAGGCCGACGTCTGCTGCAAGGTCTCAGTGGGCTCGCCCACGAAATCGGCCACGCGGGCGTATGACTCCAGACGGGTCAGCAGCTGCACGCATGAACTCAGGTAATAGTCCACCTGACGTTCGTCATAACCCCGCTTGCCCTTGCGTTGCGTGAAGATCACGTTGGCGACGGACGTCGAATTCAGATCGACGAGATGCTTGGCATCCTCACGGGAGATCTTTTCGATGTCAAGTTCGGAAGCGGCTTTCGCCATGCTCTGGTCGATGATGCGGTCGACCTGCTTGCGGTCGTAGGACGGCGTCTTCGGCTCCCCCGATTTGAAACGTTCGCCGGCCGCACGCTTGGCATGTTCGTCGAGCTGACGGTACAGCGCCTCGGTCTGGGCCTTCCAGGCCACCCGGCCATGCTGAGAGATCTCCCACGTGGTCTGCTTGTCGACTACGGCACGTTCCAGACGGGCCAGAGCCGCGTCGACCTGGGCAATCACATAGCCGCCCTTCACCAGATCGAACGAGACATTCTGAATGTCATGCTGGGTCAGCTGAACGCCTTCGCTCTCATACAGCATGTGCGCACGCTCCAAAAAAGCGTCCACCTGCGCAGGGTCATACCCCCACTTGCGCTTTCCGGTGCGAGCGACTCCAGATGCGTTCCTACCGGCTTCAGGTTCCTGCGCCATTGGCTATCGACCTCCTACAGACAGTATTCAACGTCATCACTTTACGTGATTGATTCGACGCCCATGCGATTTCATGCAAAATGTCGCGGAAACAACACGCGAAACACGTCGGAACATACCTGCGGGGCTCGCGCGACTCGCCCGACACGCGATGCACGACGCACCATACGGTACAGTAGAGCGTTGCGGGCGATTAGCTCAGTTGGTTAGAGCGCCACCTTTACACGGTGAATGTCGGGGGTTCGAGTCCCTCATCGCCCACAGTGTATGCTTTCGTTCCAGTCATGCCGTTTTTGGAGCTCTGTACTACTTTCAGGCTCCTTTCTTAACTCTTGTTATTCGAGAATTGTCATGGCTTTTGTCATGGCAACAACGGTTATCTTTCACCAATTCAGCTTTTTGATGGCGGCAATATCGGCATCCGTGCCGAGATAATGGACATATCTTTGCGTCACGGCCAAACTCGAATGACCAAGCCACTCCTTCACCGTCAGCACGTCAATGCCATGTCTGAGCCATTCCGTTGCCGCAGTGTGTCGCAAGTCGTGCAGCCTACGCCCTTGGGACAGTTCCTTCCAATGCGTATCCGCTTTACGTTTCCCTTGTTCAGCTTTGCACCGCTTCGCGTGGTGAACACCAGGTCATCAGGATCCTTGCCTTCCAGATGTTCCAGAACTATCGGCTTGGCCTTATCCGCAACCGGAACGTGACGCGCCTTGCCGGATTTCGGATACTTAGGTTGCATCGAGAATATACCGAATCCATCTTTCCAACCGAACAATACGAAGAAGCTTTCAAAACCTTGTACAGCCACTATCAGGCAAACACAGATGACTCCCTTACACTTGACAATGTTTCGCAATTCCTTGAATGCCTGAGCCATACGTTGCTCGAATACATGAGGAAAGAAGCAACGCTTAGTTTTTACTCACAGCTCGAAAAGAACACCCAAGATTCACTCTTCTCCCGCTGCTATTACGATCAATCATTTTCAAGAGCATACAACCATTGGACCCATGACGATTCAGAAACGCTTTTCCAGTTAGTGAACTACGTAGGTCACTCGAATCTCGACATCACTATGCGAATCGACACTTCCATCAGCACGATGGATTCCATTCCTAGTCAAATCACATTGATAGCTAGGGAAAGAAACGCTGATCATGTCATCGATTCGGTCACCATCCCATTCAATTATGGAAAATGGTTTACATGTATCAAACCGACTGAAATCAAAATGTCAGGAATTATCGGGAAGGACGCACCGCTCGATACAGGCACGGTCACGGTCTGGGAGGGTGACCTTTGGGAAGAGCTATACGGAGAAAGGCTTAGTCTTCGCAGATTCTCTTACCTGTATCCGTTTTTATTAAATAGGAAAATAACCCGAAAGGGACCGCCGCCGAATCGCCCTGCGGACCATTTTGATCAACTTTGGTAGTGCCCGACATAGGCCATGGAAGGCCATGCTCAACCTTTCGGGCACTACCTGCTTTCTTGAGTAGAGTTAATCAGTGAGCAGATTAGCAAGAAACTGATGAAGTTTTCAAAGACTGAATATCTGACAATTCTCCAATCAGCTTCAAAAAATACCTATAGTCACCGGTGTTTTTATAGTTTTTCTAAAGTGGCTATTATGCTCTTCGTAAGTCCCTGTAAACTATATTCATCGTCATCGTGGAAGAAAATAGTGCGAATTTGCCTGTTGTCGAACGGAAGTCTTTCCTTGCTGTTCGAAATCGGAATCACAATTCTACCTCTAGCGTGAGCCAGTCCCATTTCATAATATACATTGGGATTAGCTCCACTCAAATCAGCGATAACAACCCTGGAACTTTCTATGAGTCTAAGAATATCCTGAGTGATATCTGTAGGAGTTTTAATCTCATCCACACGTCTACATTCATATCCGAGTTGATCTGCCGCATTCCATATCGCCCTATAAACAGGATCTTCCAAGGGATTTAGATATGCAGGATTAAAAGGCATCATTACTGCAATTCGATTATCCTTAATAGGAACAGACGGAAATTTAAGTACTGCTTCACTTTGCACAGGATTATAGTTACTTCTCAAATCACCGAGCATCCTATAGGGGTCTCCTTTGAAGACCATCCAACGAGTTCTCGAACCACGCCATCCTGTTGGCGCAAGTATGCGGTTTAGCATTACTGAGGGGAAAGATGCAACCACTGAGCTAAGACGCTGAGACAAATCAGCTCCGAGATATCCAATTTGAGCAATCGTTGAACTGTTGTCAGTATACTCAGGCGATGTAATAGTAGGAAGCTTTTGCAGCATTTCAAAATTAGGTGTCCCATCTGGGTTCTTGAATCTTGCTGCTATAGCTAAGTCTGTCTCTTCGAATATTCGATCGCTTTCCACAGGGAAAAATTCGCTGGCCCGAATAATCACATTGAAGAACATAGAGTCATCATCATCCTTGTTTTTCTTTGTTTCAGCAATGCGTGATGACAGAATTTGCCTGCATTTTTGATGCAGGATTTCATATTCAGTTCCATCCGACTCTTCAATGAAAAAGTTTTCATAATACTTTAATAAATCGGCAAACAGTTTCCATACTTGATCAGCAGAGGCATCAGACGCAAAAATCTCAAGGGAACGGCCCTTTGAAGACCCATATTTTTCACAGAGTCTTATATCCACGCTTTCCTGGGTGAAATCATCGAAACGTTCTGTGCTGAAATCTAGGACATAGCCACCACGATTGAATAACCTCAGAAAAGGTTCTTTTTCCATAAAAGTTAAACCATTCGGCGCCATGTCTTATATCTCCTCGAACTCTTGACGGTTGAGAACCGTATCGAACCCACCAATCTTTTCGCCTTCATGCTTATCTATTCCTGCATAGGAAAGGCTGTCATCCTCGTACCGCTTGAACTTGTACACGGCGTCGTTCATACGGGCGCCGTTAAACACGTTGAGGCTGAGCAGCAGCTCGAAGTCGTCCTTCGTTAAACCAGTGACCTTCTTAAACAGTTCCGGCTCAAGCTTGGTAATGACATCCTTAAGCGTCTGCTCGCGATAGTCGGTTAGATACATGAAGATCGGAATACGGGTGGCGAACTTGATCAGCTTTTCCTGCACCTGCTTGCGTAGGTTTTTGTATTCCTTCTCTTCATCTCTGATTTCTTTCTTCTCCGCACGGGTGGGCTTGCCCTTGGTATCTTTTTTCAGTTCTTTGACATGCTCGGACTTGTTGATGATGGTCTCAAGGTCGTTGTTGAGGCTGCGGAATCCTTCGATACTCATCAACGCGTCCATGGCCTGCTGGTTGTTCATCAGCTTCTTTAAGGTGAGATTGTCCACGTTCACCAACAGGGCGCTTTCCCACCGCTTGGCAAGCAGCGTAGCGGACGTACCTGCGGAGGCGATGTCCAGCACGTCAGTGGCGTTGACCTGTTTCATGCTGCTGCCGTCATAGGCAAGTACAGGTAGGAAATGAATGAATTCACCGACGCTGGCTTCAGGCGACTTTCCTTCCTCCGGGTTGAGCGAGCAGCTGTAGTCGGCAATCTGTCGCAATGCACGATTCGGGGCGAAGTCGAAGATATAGCATTCCTTTTTCAGAATTTCGACTTGATTCGGGTGCTGTCCGTCAGGGTTTGTCATAGTCCATGGTGATTGGACGCGGAATGCCGCTTGGAAATAGGTTTCAGGGCTCTTCAAGTTACGTAGCATGAAGATGCCGGTCCATGGCTTGACAGTCACGCCGGTGGTGAGCTTGCCGCAGGACAATGTGATGGATTTGGATTCTAGGGGATCTGACATCGAACGGCGAACGGGTTTCAACGCGTCTAGACCGATGCCAGCGTTTGCGCCGGCAGCCACATTAACGTGGTATTCGTGGAAAAAGACGTTCTGTCGATTGCCCAGTAAGTTCGCCATCGCGTAGCATGATGCGACCGATGGAAGAAACCAGAATGTGTGGGTGAGGATATTCTTCAGTCTTGAGTCCGAATAAGGCATAGGGGGTTTACGGGCACCCATTCTCAACTCATCGATGGAAGTCTCTGCCAGATTACCGCGAATCAGATCAAGCCATTTCTGTACATCACTCTCATGCTTGAATTTCGCATCATCACCGGTACCTTCGGCTGCAAAGAACTCATTCAGGTCGAATTCATCGAACTCGCCGCCCGAGGCAATTTCTCGAATCTGATCGGGCATCTGGTAGGTCATTAGCACCACGCGGGGCAGCGCGGCATATGGGTTTTCGCCGGGGCCTTGCCAGTTTTCTTTGGCTCGCTGCTCGTCGGCATAGGTCCAATTGAAGATCTGTTCCTCAATGAATTCGCCGTTGGCTATCGCTCGGAACGGAGTTCCCGATAAAAACAGGTATCCGTTGGTGGTGATGGGAAGAAAATCATCGTCACCTTGGGCGAAGCTGTCACCGACGATTTCCGCCACGCTGCTGAGGTTGTCGTTGCGTTCCTTGATGTCCTCGGCCTCGAACAGTTCTCGCGCAGTATCACGCCATGCACCGAAGTGGTATTCATCGAAGATGACGAGATCCCAATTGATCTCATGTACCCATTCGTTCTTGGCTTTGATGCCGCCTATGTCGTTCTTGCCCAAAAAATCCTGGAATGAGCCGAAGCATACTATGGGACGGTTCTTGTCGGCCGTCTCATAGGTAAGCTCGGTATCACGGGAAATGAACTGCCAGCCCTCGAAATCCTTATGCGTTTCGAGATCATCCCGCCATGAATCAGCCACAGCCGGTTTGAAGGTAAGGATAAGCACGCGCTTATATCCTTCGGCCTTGGCCAACTCGTAACTCGTGAATGTCTTGCCAAAACGCATCTTCGCATTCCATAGGAACCGCGGAGGCTTGCCTGGATTGTCTTTTCTGAACTGTGCGAAATACTCCTGAGTTTTTTCCACTGCACACCGCTGTTCAGGCCTCATAGCGAAACTTTGCGTACGCTGGGTAACAGATCCACGTCGATCCCTAACCGCTTCGACAGCGTTCTCCACATCCTTGACAGTGCAACGATACCATTCGCCAAACTCACAAGAGAATCGCCGGTCTAATACCTTATGCACCGCATGATCATCGAAGGCCGATCCGTCTTCGCGCATTGAGCTTTTCTCAAACACGATTTTGTAATTGACGTGAGACGTGCCGAGCTGTTCCTTGACACGAGTAGGTACATCACGCCCTGTGTATCCAATTTTTAGAAGTCCCTTATGGGTGGGAGCATCAATCGTGTAGGCATAAATTTTTGGAGATATTGTCGGACGCTGCGGAAAGAATGAATCTACCATGGTCACTTATCCCCATCCATGGGACGGATGACACTCTCGATGAACGCTTGTTCATCGGCGTCAATCCCATACTTCTTGTATAGCTTCGCATCCGTCCATTCCTTTGTAAAGTCCTGAACGGGGACAAAAGCATACGCTTCACGGGTAATGTGCTGCGAAAACATGAACTGGGAAACCAAGAATCTAAAAAAACGCGTTTCCATATATGCTTTTAAGTTCAACGCTTCTTCTTCAGAATCGAATGCGCCAATTACCAAGTAAGTTTCTGTGCAAATGGTTTTAGGAAGAAGAACATGTATCTTCGTAAACACCTTTCGCATGCCATTCTTGTCAGGATTGCCAGCATGGTCATAAGCTGAATATGCAGCTATCACCTTGTACTTATTAATCCATTGCCTACCGTTGGTGACCTCAGTGCTTGGGAATTTACCTTCCCCTTTCTGCCAATGAAGGATCAGATCCCCTTTCTGGCGCGGTCGAACGTTGGTCGCCAATCCAAAGGGCTTACGGCTTGAAACTTGCTTGTCCATGGTCGGTTCCTTGAATGCAAGCACCTTTCTGACGATGGGAACCGCACGACTGTTTCTCACAAAAATCTTGAACTCGTCAAGATCTCTGACAGACGTACATTCATCACCGTTGACCACGCTCTTTACTTCGCACTGTCCTGGATGGTCTCGATCCCAGAGAAAATAGCAGACGCCACCAGCAAGATCCACCCCAGGGAAGCAGTCGTTAGCGTTCTCAAAATCAACAAGCTGACGAATACGCTTGTCCGTAAGCATCGATGCTCGAAAATCATTAAGACCTTTGCCTCCACCGAACCAACGGGAAGGGATAATCATTGAAATATACCGCGGATTCATCTTCTGCGCTTGTTCGACGAACTTCTGATAAATTGGAGCCGCACTCTTGCCGAACCCACCGTCGCTGAGCTGATACGGAGGGTTACCGACAATAACGTCGAACTGCATGTTAAAGATCCTCTCGGGATGATAGGTATGAATGAATTCGTAAGTGTAACTTTCCAGCCCGCTACTACGGTCATACTGGTCTCGTTTAGCACCGCAGTACACGCATTTGTCGCCTGCCCACATGTGTTCAATGGCCTCATAATGAATGTATCCATCTGGCGTATCGAACGTGTCATCAATGGAGTATTTGCCGTTCGCCTTCTTCGAGCAGTATAGGGTTCGGCGCGACAACAGAGCCGTTAACTCAGTGATGGCAATACCCCATACCTGATGGTTCAGGATGTGGTCGATACGTTGCTGCAAGTCAGGAATCTCTTCCTCAAGCCCCTTGAGCAGTCGTTTAGTAATCTCGCGCAAGAATACGCCAGTCTTGGTGAATGGATCGAGGAATGTGATGGAACTGTCATGCCAGATTTCCTCAGGCAATAAGTCGAGCACCTTGTTGGCGAGCTGAGGCGGCGTAAACACCTCGTCATTAGAAAGGTTCGCCAGACAAGAGAGCACGTCGGGGTTGTACAACTTGTTGCCCAATTGCAGCTCATTACTCATCCTTGACCACCTCCAGATAGTTCATCAACGGATATTCGCATATCGGCGTAGGGACGATCTTGTCCGGGTCATCCTTGTCCACGTCAAAGTCTTCCACCATATCGAACGTTGGCTGGGCCTCGACCTTGTCCAGAAGGGACGCAAACGTGTAATCGCGGCGCTTGACCTTGTTGCCTGATACAAGTGACCATTCCGGAAACACGATGGGATCTCCAACCGTGTCAGTCAAGGTGAGAGCGTCGCCACAAAGGATATTCACGGAGAGCACATAGCGAATAACAGCACGGAACTCTTCCTTCGCGTCATTCTTGAAACGACTGGTATAAGTCCTATCAATCTCGCGGAATAAGCGTTCACGGCATTCCTCTACGTTATCCTGCATGATGTCCACGCCATAGACAGATGACACCGCCACGAAAGCATAACGTTCGTACTCCAGCTGGCTTTTGCCGTATCGTTTGCCAACCACATCAAGTTTGCGACGCAGTACCTCTGCAAGGAAATTACCGTCACCGCACGCGGGCTCGAGAAAACGGCTGTCAATACGCTCGGTCTCCTGTTTAACCATATCCAACATGGCGTTAACCTCACGCTCATTGGTGAACACCTCACCGCGCTCCTCCACACGCTTTTTGGATTTGATCTGCTGCCTTTCCGCCACTCTCCACTCCTTGCTCACTGCACTACAGCCTATATCCTACGCGCTTCTAAAACCCATTCCGGCACTCATGCAATATTCAACAAAAACATGCCTGCCACAAGCAATCGTTTGAATTTTTCTTTACTAGATCAAGGGTCGGGCGCTTTGCGCCCGACCTGCACCTCCTGGACCGCCAGCAAAGCCGTCGGTCTTCCGGTGCACACATACACAAAACACTCAACTCATGTCCGGAAAAGACGAATACACCCCTACTCCGTCTCGGAGCATGCCAAATAGGACGAATGCATGCACCCGTCCTACATTCCATATCGCTCATATCCGCTTGTCTCCGCAACATGGACGCTTAGACAAGCATCAGCCAGGAACCATCACGGTAGATCCAGCGGCACACTCAATAATCCGCTGAGCAGTCTCCTTGACAAGATTCATCGATGCGACGAAGTAGACATGACGCCTCTCAGCCAACAATTTTCGGGTCAAATCCGTAGCAGACCAGCCCATGCGCTTCCTCGTGCGTCTGGACACGGACATGACACCAGACCGGGCACCCCAACGACGATGAGGCAGCGAATCGCACTCCAGGCAACCGCCGGAGAGCAGCCGGTAGAATCTCACCTTCACCGAAAGCCTCCGTTCCTCCTCGAACCTACCCACCTGGAGATACAACGGAATCTCCGCATCGCACTCCCCTCCCAAAGCGATACGCCTTCTCATCTCCGTTCTGATCGCCTCACGCTTCTCGGACAGGCTGCGCTGCTCCAAATCCGCAATAAGCTCAGCCCTCTTTGCAAGACACTTATCGCACCGCATCATCCGATCAGAAGAGAAGCGGCATCACCCTTGCCGAGAAAATCAGCAGCGGGGATCCTCAGAATAATGTGCACATGCAGAGCGCCGCGCTGCTGCCACTCATACACCTTCGCAAAACAAAGATCCGGAAACCACTTTCGCAGCAGCGTCAACGTCGTATTCCACAACCCGCCAATCCGATAGTTGAAATACGCCTGACCGGAATAATCGTATTCGTCGCAATCCAACGGAACACCACGAAGATCCATGTCCTTCTCAGCATCATGCCAAGCACCACAACGGCACCTCTTCCGCTCCCCTCTCTTCGGCACATTATGCGTCGCACCGAAAGAAGGAGCCGTCAACGTAAGAAAGAAATAACGGCACGCGCCATCATCCAGCAAGCCGCTACGCAGGATCTTCGCGGTGTCCTTCTTGTATACCCAGGCACAACCAGGGCACTTCTTCTCGGAACGCGTGCCGCAACGCACATTCACCAGCTCACCGGTCTCGACGTTCAACATGGCAAGAGGGTGGGAACATGGATGCTCTCCGTTCGGGACGGCATCCAATGCCTCGCCCTGGAACCGCCATTTTGAGGCTGCCTCACCATTCGATTTAGCAGCATTTTCCTCCACAGACATAGCACATCTTGGAAGGAATGCAGAGCACCAAAAATGTCATGGCTTTGTCATGGCCTTATCCGAAAACCATGCATCAAACGAACGAAAGTATCCTGCCCAGCCACGAAAAATAGCGGTTTTTCAGGCGAGATTCTTTTTTACACGGTGGATGTCGGGGGTTCGAGTCCCTCATCGCCCACGGTTTCCTGCAATCATCAGCGAATGAACATTCTTTATTTTGCCCCCGTAGGCACGTATTCCCTTACGGCAAGAGATTGTTCTATTGCCTGTTGTAATCGCATTTCTGGCACTGCGCCATCACATTGTCGCTGCTTTCCCGTTGAAAAATACCAGCCCATTTGCAGATATTCTGAAGAATCGGCACCACTGATTTTCCTCTGTCCGTTAAGGAATATTCCACCCTCGGCGGTATCTCATCGTATTGTTTGCGAGCAACAAGACCATCGTTGATGAGTTCCTTCAATGTGGAGGAAAGCACGGCATCGGTAACATTGAGCATTTCCTTGCGAATGGCACTGTATCTCAGAACTCCCTTTTCATTCAGCACACAGATCACACGGGATTTCCATTTACCGCCGAACACTTTAAGCCCATATTCCAAAGGGCACCTAATGTCCGCCTCCATCTTCTTCCGGTACATTTCAACGCCTCCCGATTTTTCATCTTCACCATAGCATGATTACTTTGATGGATATAGTTACTATTAAATTTATAAGTAACTTATAAACTTCTTTATATCTTCCATTCGCTGAGTTAGCACGATATGCTCGAATCGCATCCGGAAAGGTGCAATGCAAGCAAAAACGCTGATAATCGGAAGGATTCATAATGAAGGTGCAAGCTTATCTTGAAATCACCATGGTCATCAATCCGGAAAACCGTCCGGCCGCGGCAAAGGTCTACACTGACTATCGTCAGCCGTTCCTTGACACCATCGAAGGTGCCCTGACAAAAGAGCTCCTTATTCGCGACGAGGACGTTCAGGTTATCCACGGTTTCGACAGCATGGAGCATGCAAAGGCATACCTCGAAACCGATTTGTTCAAGAACGATGTTTTCGTCGGGCTCAAGCCGACTTGGGCCGCTGACCCTGATGTGCGCTTCTACGAAGTTGCATAACCATACCTTTTGGCCCCTGTAGAGTTCCGTTGCCTATGTCACCGGCAACGGAACTCTACAGGGGCCAAAATTATTGTAGAAAACGTCCGTAACGGACAAGCCGACCTGTTCCATCAATGAAAAATGGCTTGAATCCTATTGGAGTCAAGCCATGGAGCATCGTGTTCACGGTGCATGCCGCACTTGCGGCAGACGCTCATTCGTCTGACGCACACCGCCCGTGTCGAGCGGAAGTCTTATCTGCCTTTGCCGAAGGCGCGCAGCCGGATACCGTTCCAATCGGAGCTTACGGTCAGCGGCGTCGCAGCATTCATGCCTGCGGTCTTGGCCGCGGACTGCACCGTGCTTGAGCTTGCGGCGCCCGGACGTCCCGGTTTCGGGGTCAACACCCACAACGGGCCATCATCGCCAAGAACCGCATACGCGTCGACGATGGTATCGGACAGCTCATCCTCGTCGTCGCCGTCACGCCACCAGATGATTACGCCATCGACAGCGGAATCATAGTCCTCGTCGACCAGTTCCTCACCGGTCAGTTCCTCGATCTTGGCGCGGATCGAGTCGTCCACATCGTCGTCCCACAGCCATTCCTGTACCAGGTCGCCGGCTTGGAAACCGAATTCTTCAGCGTTATCAGATGCCGTTTGGTTCACGTTCGCCAATATACCAACACAGCTCGAACATATACGTTACGAACGCTGGAATTGCTCACTGTTCGAGATTGCATCCGCACGGATTGCGCCTCTACGATCCGATCACCCGCTACTCGGCCTTGCACCCCGAAAGAGATGAGCCCTTCCCGTCGCGGATGGCAATCAACGCCTGATATGCCTCGTCAAGGGTCGAGACCTTCACCACATTGAGTCCGTCGGGAATATGACCTACCACACCGTCGCAATTGGATTCGGGCGCCAGGAACCAGGTGGCCCCGTCACGTTTCGCTCCGAGCATCTTCAGGCGGATGCCACCGATCGCACCGACCTTGCCCTGATCATCCATCGTGCCCGTTCCGGCGATGATGTTGCCACCAGACAGCCGTTCGCCGGAGATTTTGTCAATCAGACCCAACGAATACATCATGCCGGCGGAAGGCCCTCCGATATCATCGACATGCATGGTGACCTTCGCCTGTGAGACGTCATAGCCCTTGTCTTTGAGGAAGTTCAGGGCCGCAGTGGTGGCGGAATCCTGCGAAGAAGTCATTTCCTTTTCGCTGCTGCTCTTGTATTCCTCGGTAGTCTGTCCGACCGGAACCACGGCCTCGCGCGGCATCACCGTGGTATGAGAATCGGCCCAGCCCCACAGCGCCTGCGCATTGGTGACGGGATATCCCGGCACGCCTGAGGCGTTGACGGTCACCAGCAACAGCTGACCGGAATCCTTATGGGTCTTGACCCCCGATACGGCGATGACCTGCTTGCCACCGGACTCGCCAAGCACGTTCTGCGTGGGGCCGGGCGTTTCGACCACATAGGCACTGGGCAATACCATCACCAGCACACACAGGACCACGGTGAACATTCCCGTGAGATAGCGCCATGAACGGGCCGCGAAGAAGCCATCCACGCGCTTGCCGATGCGGTTGAGTGTGCTTTTGGCGTGAAGTTGACGTGTTACATGCATATTGGGCATACCTCCCATAGTATGGAAGCATCTGAACTTAAGAAAAACATGCAGAAAGCAGGGAACGGCATGGACGAGAATGCGATCCGCCAGTGGCTTATCGAGTGCTTTGGTCCGATTCAAGGTGAAATGGCTTGGAATCAGCTTTCCAACCTTCCCGATGAGATTCGCGAGCAGCTGCTCAGCCAGGACCCCAGCAAACTGCCGAATCCGGCCGAAGTGCAGTCCCTCATGCAGGCCTTCACCGCCGGAGGTCTCAATACGATGGGTGACATGCAACGCACGGTCGAGGAGGGCCCGATCAATGTGAAGCTGGCGAAATCGCTGGCTTTGCAGCAGGCGAACGACTCCGGTTCCGAAGGCAGCGTCAGTGCCGGCGACGGTGAAATCGCACGCAAGGCGATCAGCGAGGCGAATCTGTGGCTCGACACCGCCTGCGAATTCAATCCGGCTCACGGCGAAACGCAGGTACTGACCCGTGCAGGCTGGGTCGAAGGCACCATTGACGCTTGGGCGCAGTTTGCCTCGCCTGTGGCCCAGTCCATGAACGATGCCCTGGCCTCCGTAATCGCCGACCGTCTGGGAGGCGCCGTCCAAGGTGAAATCGCCGGCATGTTCGCCGGACCGGTGCCGATTCCGATTCCGGAAGGCATGAAGGATCCGGAGCAGCTGATGAAACTGCTCGGCAACACGTCCTTCGCCATGCAGCTCGGGCGCGCCGCCGGAGATCTGTCCCATGAGGTGCGCGGTAGCTTCGACCAAGGCATCGCACTGCTGAAGAATCCTTCCGGCGCGTTGATTGCGCAGAATGTCGTGGAATATGCGAAGTCGCTCGACATCGATGTGAACGAGGTCATGGCATTCCTGGCATTGCAGGAGCTGGCCCATGCCCGCCTGTTCGCCGCCGTGCCGTGGCTGATGCCGCGTTTTGAAGCGTTGATCGGCAAGTATGCGCGCGGCATCGATATCGATCTCGATGCCATGGAGGAGCAACTGCGAGACGCGGGCACCATGGATCCGGAATCGATGGCCGATGCAGTCAATCTCACCAAGGTCGGCATTCCGGACACTCCGGAACAACGGCAGGCGATGGCTTCGTTGGAGACGCTGCTGGCTCTGGTCGAAGGTTGGGTTGACGCCGTGGTCTGGCGCGCCGGCATGGCCCACATTCCGCATATCGAGCAGCTTCGCGAGATGCTTCGCCGTGAACGCGCCATCGGCGGTCCGGCCGAACGCACCTTCGAAAATCTGCTGGGCATGCAGCTACGACCGAAGCGCATGCGCGAAGCGGCGACACTATGGGAGAGCATCGGAGCACAGGAAGGCCCCGAGGCTCGCGACGCGAAATGGTCCCATCCGGATCTGCTGCCGCAGTTGCCCGGTAACGACGCGTTGACAGGCGCGGCATCGCAGGTCGGCCATCCCGCTGAATCCGCCAACCCGCCCGCAGACAGCGAGGCGGAGAACAACGCTCCGGCCCCGGAGTCCGGCACCATCGACTGGGATGCGGAACTCAGCAAGCTTCTCGACGAGGAGCAGGGCGACGGCGGAGAGCGGGAAGAACAGCAGTAAGGCCTTCCGCCAATTCAGGACACGTCAGCTCAGGAACCGGCTGACCCGACGGCCTCGACCATCGTTGAGGCCGTCTTTGGAGCGTGCATACGACAGATGCAGGGTGTCTTCGGCGCGAGTCACGCCCACGTACAGCAGACGTCGTTCCTCCTCCAGCTGATCGCCGTCCTGCGGCGAACCGTATGGCAGGAGTCCTTCGGAACAGCCGATCAGGAACACATGCTTGAATTCCAGGCCTTTGGAGGCATGGATGGTGGAGATGGTCACACCGTTCATGTCTGAGCCGACACCCAACGCCTCCAACATGGCCAGACGCGTCTGCGCGTCATCGGCGAGCGCGGAGTTCTGCCATCCGCTATCCCGGCGAATGCGATAGCGCAGATGCTGTTCCTGCAATGCCTTGCAGAGGATCTGTTGCTGTGCGTTGATGCGGGTCAGAATCGCACAGTCGGAAGGAGATACCCCCTGCGAGGCGAGTTTGGCTATGCGCATGGCCACGCCCTGCGCCTCTTCCGTATCGCTGGCGTATACGGTCTGTGTGACCCTCGGGCCTTGTTCCCGACCGGATTGCAGTACAAGATAGTCGTCCCGCTGCGGTGACGCTTTGAGTACTCGATTGGCGTAGTTCACGATCTGCGGTGTGGAACGATAGTCTCTGTTCAGGCTGATATCGGCCGAAAGCGGACCGAATTCACCGGCGAAATCGAGCAGACTGTAGCTGCTGGCCCCAGCAAACGAGTAGATGGTCTGCGCGGGGTCGCCTACCACGCAAATGTTGCGGTTGCCACTCAGCCATCGTGTCAGCAGGCGGTGTTGCAGTGGCGAGACGTCCTGGTATTCGTCGACGGTGAGCCATCCGATGGATGAGCGGATGGCGGCTGATGCCTCGTCATAGCTCTCCAGAACATGGCATGCGATGAGCAGGATGTCGTCGAAGTCGATTTCGCCGCGCGCCGTCTTTTCGGTTTCGTATGCCTGATACACGTCCGTGAACTGATCGGGTTCAAGCCCTGCCGGAGGTTGTCGATGCGTGGCTGCGCACACGCGTTGGTAGTCGTTCGGTGCGACCAGGGAGATCTTGCACCAGTTGATTTCCGCCTGTAGATTGCGTACCGTTTCGTCATCGACCTGCATGGTGGTGACTCTGCGCAGCGAACGCGCCACTAATTCCCTTGGCTGTCTGCTGATGTGCGGAAACGGTCCTTCGCACAGGTCGGGCCATACGCGACGGATTTGATGCAGTGCCGCGGAATGGAACGTTGCGGCCTTGACCGCGCCGTCGACTTCGAGTTGCGACAGTCTGGAACGCATTTCCGCTGCGGCCTTTACGGAGAAGGTCACGGCGAGTGCACGCCGTGGATCCCATTCTCCGGTGGCGCATGCATAGGCGATACGGCGCGTGACGGTACGGGTTTTGCCCGCTCCTGCGCCTGCGATGATGCGTACGGGTCCGTTCACCGTCGTGGCCGCGGCCCGTTGCGCATCGTCCAGCCCTTCAAGAATCGTCTCTGCGGATGCGTCCATATGCACCATTGTGCACCCTCGCATGCCATGGAGGTCATCAACGTCGGCAAGTCGGTGTTGTTTTACGCCTTTACGCCTTATGTGTATTAGTGTTGACCTTGTGACCGAACGAAGCAAACTCATGATGGCTGCCCTGACGAGCGCGGCGATGCCGAATATCGCCGTGGCGGGCGTACGTGGCAGCGAACAGACCAATTCGACCGACGAGGGTTGCGGCATCGATCATGCCGTGGTCCAGGACGCCGCCGGCAAACTGTATGATGTTTTCGCATCCAACACCGTGGCTGGCCGTAAGCGTCTCGCGGGGCGTGTGCGTGCCGCGCAGACGTTGCATCAGGCACGTGAGCTGGCCGGTCTGGGTTTCGATCTCGATCACGTCATCGCGTTTTCCAATGGCGATCTGGAACGTTCCGCCACTGGGGACACCACGGTCATGGTCGCCATGCATCATGTCGGTCAGGCCCGTTCCTTGGATTTGCTGACGCTGGACGATTGTGCCGGCGTAGGCACCGCCTTGGGTGCGATCCATCGGTTGCGGCCCACCTTTCTGCAGGAGGCGAAGTATCCCGCGTTCACGACGGGCCAGATTCGCGCCCAGCTGACCGCTTGGATCAAAAGGCTTCGGCAAGCGGGCCACGTTCCGTCGGAAATCACTACGAGCTGGTCGAACATTCTTGAGACCGACGGCCTGTGGTCGTTTACCACCTGTCCGGTGCATGGCGGTTTCCATGACGGCGATTTCCTGTTTTCCGGATCTTCCATCACTGCGATCACCAACTGGCAGGATATGCAGATGAACGATCCCGCCCGCGACCTGGCTTGGATCTTCGCCAAACTTGATGAGAACCATCGCAATGCGGTGCTGTCTTCGTATGGTCGCATGTTGGGCAATCGTCTGGATGATTTGATCATGCTACGCGCCAATCTGTGGCTGCAGATGGAACAGGTCGGCGATTTCATCTCCGCATTGAACCAGGCCGATAGCGCCAAGATCATGCAGTTCAAGGCGCAGGTCGAACGTCTTGCGCACCAATTGGGCGTCGCTACGGCCAAGACGCGCACGCAGTCGGCCCCGCGTCCGCAGGATGACCGCAACGGCGACCGTCCGCCGAGCACCATCACCGTCGGTACGCTGCTGAATGAATCCGAACGTCGTCGTGAGGCGGCGCAGCGGTCGCTCATCAATGATGATACCGGCGAAACCGATGTCACCGGCGAACGTCATATCGAGGCGACTTCCGAAGTCGAGGATGATTCCACCGGTGAGTTCGACGTAACCGGCAACCTCGATCAAACCGGCTCCGCACAAATCCAGGCTTCCGGAGATTCCGTCGATGATGCGACCGAGGCTTTTGACGTCACTGGCGGCCAGCATGCCGATGACGGTCCGGCGGCGCCGATCAGCACGTTCATTCCGGAGCATTCCGCGAAGGAATTGCATGATACGATGCCATCTTCCGCCACTATCGTCATCAATGGCCCGGCCGGTGATGACGACACCAACGAGCAGACGATTCCGCAGGAGCACAGCGATGCCGCCACGATGATCATTCCGCTGTTGCAGCGTGACGAGGCCACCATGCAGCAGGCTCAGGCCAGAATCGACGGTCAGGACGTCTCCGACGCAACCGGCGGGAATCCGCAGGTACAATAAATGCCAGCGCCGGGCAATACGGCATGTGCATCATCACTACTCACAAGGAGCATCATGGATATCGAATTGGGCATTCAGAACGTGGCACGCACCGTCACCTTCAGCACCGAGGAAAGCGCCGAAGCCGTGAACACCGCCATCGCCGATGCCGTGGAGCATGGCAGGACCATCAATCTGACCGATGACAAGGGCCGCCGCATCGTAGTGCCGGCCGGATCCCTCGGCTATGCCATCATCGGTTCCGAAACCAAGCATGCCGTAGGTTTCGGCAATCTCTGATTCATGTACGTTTTGGATGCCCGTTGGCGAAATTGCCGGCGGGCATTTTCATGTACGCACCGAACAGCGGCAGCACGCCTCGACGGACGATCTCACGCACGGTGTCCGCATCGGTGAGGTTCTCCCCCAGCTCGTTCGGTTTGCCCTTGCCATGCCAATCCGAACCGCCGGTCACCAACAGATCATGTGCCGAAGCGATTGCCAGCAACCGTTCACGCTGTTGCGGAGGATTGCCGCGATGCCACACTTCCAGACCATCCAGGCCTTCCGCGATCAGGTTTTCGATCTGTCCGTCGGACAGCAGCCGCCTGTTGCGGCTCAGATCCCCCGCATGGGCGATCACCGTAACGCCGCCGGCGGCCTTCACCGCGGCGACCACATCATGCGTAGTCGGCGAAGGCGTGGGAATGTAGTACTTGCTGGAAGTGCTCACCACGCCGGCGAACGCTTCGGAACGGGTTCGATACACGCCGGCCGCCACCAGCGCATCGGCGATATGCGGCCGGCCGATGGTGGTGCGCATGCCTTCATGCGCCTGAACCTGTACGCTGTGCCACGTAATCGGATAGTCCTCGGCGATATGCTCCACCATGCGCTTGGTGCGCCGTAATCGCGCAGCCCGCGTATTGGCGAACATCTCACGAATCTGCGCATTGTCGGGATCATACTGGAATGCCAGCATGTGTACGGAGATCCGATTGTCGTCGGCGGTGATTTCCGTACCGCGCAGCAACGGCAGTTCCGCCCATGTCGCGGCCTGTTGCGCATCCGACCAGCCGGCGGTGGTGTCGTGATCGGTGATGGCGACACCCTGCAATCCTCGGGATTTCGCCTGTTCGAGCAAGGTGCGCGGCGTTTCCGTACCGTCGGAGAACACGGTATGGCAGTGAATATCCCAGCCGACGACAGGCGGTGCGGCAATACCAACGTGAGTCATATCACCATCGTAAGCTGATTGGCAGCATAACATGGCGCAAACCAGCCGGTTTGTGTCGCAAACGACCGTTACAAGGATTGACGTATGAGCGAAATCGACTACAACAAGCCACGCGGGTGGCGTCATGGTGCCACTTGGACGTATCTGATCATGCTGCTCGCCTCGGCCGTTGCACTGGTCGTATCGTTCGTGCTGTCGGCCGAGACGCTCGAACTGGCTCGTAATCCCGGGCAGAAGCTCAACTGCGATGTGAACGCGGTACTGTCATGCTCGACCGTCGCCGAATCCTGGCAGGCGGAAATCGTGAAGTTCGCAGGATTGAGCTATCCGAACGCGTTCTTCGGCATCGCCGCGGAGTCGGTGTTCGTGACGATTGCCGTAATCGGCTTGGCACGCATCGCCGTGCCGCGTTGGTTCGCGATCTGCACGTGGCTGGGCGGACTCGCGGCACTCGCCTATTCGTACTGGCTGACCTCACAGTCGTTGTTCGTGATCAACGCACTGTGCCCGTGGTGCTTGGTGCTGATGTTTTCCACGACCGTTCAGTTCATGGCGCTCTCGCATGCGACTGCGGTCGTGCAGGAGCTGCCAATGAACCGCGACGGCGTGCGTACATACTACCGTCTCAACATCGATCTGATGATCGACGCCGTTTGGCTGGTCGCCCTCGTCGTCATCATCCTCGTCAAGGACGGCCCGATGCTGTTCGCCTGAGCTTACAGCAATTCCACTTTGCCGACGATCGTGGCGCTGCCCGTAAGCGTCACGTCATCATCGGTCACGTCCACGCGTAGGGTGCCGCCGCGAACCGTGATGGTCCAATGGTCGATGCCGGTTTTGGAACGCAACGTAATCGCCGTGGCACACAGGCCGGTACCGCAGGAGAGCGTTTCGCCGCAACCGCGTTCGTTCACGCGCATGGTGGCCTCCCCTTCGTCATCGCCTTCGCTCTGCTCGTCGACGCGCACGAATTCCACGTTCTGGTCGGTCGGAATCTCGGGCGAGACCACCGGCTTGGCGACCAGGTCAAGCTCTTCCACGGTCGGTAGCGAGGCGAACGCATCCTCGATTACCGCGACCACATGCGGGTTACCCATGTCCACGAACGTGCCGCGCGCCGAACCGGCGGTTCCGGGAATCGACACCTCGTACCCGTCGACGTCGCCTCGCTGCCATGAGCCCATTTCGACGCGGAACACGTCCTTGCCGAGTCCTTCCACCTCGCCGAGCGACGTCAGAATCTTCACGCCGGCGCGCGTACCAAGGCGGAACGGTTCGCCACCGGGCCGGTCGGCGAGCCCTTGCCGTTGCGCGAACAAGGTGATCGCACGCGTGCCGTTGCCGCACATTTCGGCCAGGCTGCCGTCCGCATTGCGGTAATCCATGAACCATTCGGCTTGGCCTGCGGCGCAGTCGGCGAGTTGCGTCTCCTTCAGGTCGGACACATCCTGCGGGTGCGCAAGGCGGATCAGCCCGTCGCCGCCAATGCCGAAATGACGGTCGCACAGGAACCGAACTTCGTCGGCGGTCGGCTCGTATCGGCCGTCGGGATCCGCATAGACCACGAAATCATTGCCGGTGGCGTGCGCTTTGTAAACAATGCTGGGGATACTCATACCGATTCACTGTACACGCGGTAGGCTATGTGAAGACGTCATGACGGGAAGATGGGAGGAATCATGACTTCGACGGCACCGATCGGCGTGTTCGACTCCGGCTTGGGCGGCATCTCCGTGGCACGTGAGATCCGCAAGGGTATGCCGAACGAGCAGGTGCTGTACTTCGGCGACTCCGCCAACGCCCCGTATGGCACGAAAACACCGAAACAGGTGCGTGATCTGTCGTTCGCCATCATCGAGCGTTTCGTGCAACAAGGCGCGAAGGCAATCGTAATCGCCTGCAATACCGCCACTTCCGCGGCTGCGGATGCCTTGCGTGACGCGTATGACGTGCCGATCATCGGCATGGAACCGGCATTGAAACTCGCCTGCGAGCGCGGGCAGGGGCAACGGCAGCGCGTAATCGTCGCGGCGACGCCGCTCACCTTGCGCGAACGGAAATTCGCGGTGTTGATGGACCGTTTCAAATCGGATCATACGATTTTCCCGCAGCCTTGCCCCGGTTTGGTGGAAATCGTCGAACAGGGCCGACTCGACGATCATGATCTGGTGATGCGCACATTGCATGATTATTTCGACCGGTATGATCTGTCAACGATTGATTCGGTGGTGCTTGGCTGCACGCATTTCGTGTTTTATCGTGATTATTTCCGCGAGTTGCTGCCGGATTCCGCTGCGATCATCGATGGCAACCAGGGTACCGTCCGTCACCTGAGCGTCGTTCTCGAATCATTGGGCAAACTCGCTCCGGACCAAGCCGTCGGCGGAATCGAACTCGCCAATTCCGACACTTCCGAACGAATTGCCGAATTAGCCGAAGCCCTTCTTCATCGCTGAACGCGAATGTCCCCAATACGCGCGTAAAGTCGTGGGAACGGACGAAAGGACGGCATCCATGACGAACAAGACGGCGATGATCGATGTTGGCGGTGGCTTCCGGGCGATCTTCGGAGCGGGCGTGATGGATCGCATGATGGAGGACGGCATCAGCGTCGACCACTGCTATGGCGTCTCCGCAGGCAGCGCGAACATGGTCTCCTTCATCGCCGGGCAACATGGACGCAATCATAAGTTTTACACGGAGTATGCGTTCCGTAAGGAGTATGCCAGCTTCGACAGTTACATCAGAAATCACAATTTCGCCAACCTGGACTATGTGTACAGCACGCTGAGCAATCATGACGGCGAATATCCGGTCGACTATGAAGCCTTCGAGGCGAATCCGACCGGTTTCACCGTCGTCGCCTGCAATGCGGAAGACGGTTCGGCCAAATATTTCGACAAGTCGGATGTCGGCTACGACAATTTCGACATCATGAAGGCCTCTTCCGCCGTGCCGGTCGCCTGCGAACCGTATGTGATCGACGGCATACCGTATTACGATGGCGGCATCGCTGACCCGGTGCCGGTGCAGAAAGCGCTGGACGACGGCTACGACCGTGTGGTCGTGGTCCTCACCCGGCTAAAGGATGTGCTTCGCGAGCAGAAGAAAGACATCGGGCCGGCCAGAATCCTGAAACATATTCATCCGGCTGCGGCCGAACGTCTGCTGAACCGCTACCGGACGTATAACGACGAGGTCGCATTGGCCAAACAGTATGAGAGGGACGGACGTGTGCTCATCCTCGCGCCGGAAAGCCTATACGGACTGAGCACGTTGAGCAAATCGTTCGAAGGACTGGAACGCATGTATCGCGCCGGCTACGCCGCAGCCGAAGCCATTTCTGATTTTCTCAACAGCTGACGGGCGGACGCCGCACTCCCCTGCCACCCTTCGGGCAGGCGACTCTGACTCTCCTTCAGTTTGCAAGTATGTTCCTTCAGCCTGCAAGTAATGTGTTGCGTCTGTTCAACGGACTTTTCGTAACGTAAGGATTGTCCACGATGAAGAATCGGCGCAGCCGCTCTGCCGCCTTGCTGATGCCGATTCTCGGGGACGCTGCGATACGCTCGCCTTCCAGCAGGGCATTGCGTTCCAAATACAATGGAGCCGTGCTCAGGTCATGCCCGTACAGTTTCAGATCGATGCCCATGGCCTGACACAGTTTTGCCGGACCGTTCGTCAAATCGACGTCCTTGCGATTGCCGACGGTTGTGCGGCTGCCACTTCGATTCGCAAACCGCCGTTCCCGCATGATTTCGACGCCCCGCACCGGTTCAACGGCACGAATCAACGCTCCCGCGCCGAAGCCGTCATCCCCCGCACTGACATTGAAACAGCGATGCATGCCATAGGAGATATAGACGTATGCGCGTCCGGAAGGGCCGAACAGCGCCGCATTGCGTTCGCTTCTGCCGTGAAAGGCGTGACTTGCCGGATCGTTCTGATCGTAGGCCTCCGTCTCCACGATGCGGGCGGCCGCAATACCGCCATCATCGAATTCACGGATCAACAGACAGCCAAGCAATCCAATGGCCGCCTCATCGGCCGAACCGGACAATATGTCATTCGGGAAATCCTGTGACGCCATACACTTCCTCATGCAGCACCGCCTTTCCGCATGTTTTTTCGTACGCTTGTTCATACGTTTTGCATTGCCGTAGAACGGCCTCGCGTGGTGAAACAGCTTTTATG
This sequence comes from Bifidobacterium sp. MSTE12, assembly GCF_000513015.1. Lineage (NCBI taxonomy): Bacteria > Bacillati > Actinomycetota > Actinomycetes > Bifidobacteriales > Bifidobacteriaceae > Bifidobacterium > Bifidobacterium sp. MSTE12. Next base: position 135,901 of record NZ_AZYA01000037.1, read on the forward strand.
ATAGGTCGGGCGCTACGATTACGCCGACCGCATGCGTAACGGTTGGACTGCCATTCGTTGGAACGCCATCCATTGGCCTGCATATAAGCTGATGGTATCAGGAATCTTCAGAATCAAGGGAGACGCATATGCGCATAAGAACGGTGACGAACATCGATTTCGGCAGTGACGACAACCTGCTGTTCCTAGGATTCCACGGTTTCGGCAACGACGAAACCGAAATGATCCGCATCATCGAAGCACTCTACGACGGCTCCGACCATGAACCGAACTACATGTCATTCCGCGGCACATACAGCAGACCGTTCATCGGCAACAATCATTGGTACCCCGACGGCTGCTCCACGGAAGAACGCCGCCGCGAATGCCATGATGTTGGCGACGCCGTCATTGAACTACTGCGCTCGCCCTCGTACGTACGGTTCCGTAAAGTGTTGATCGGTTTTTCGCAAGGCGGCTATCTGTCGTACCGCATGGTGTTGGAACACCCCGATTTGTTTGACGCCGCGATACTGATGAGCCCGTCGTTCAAAGGTGAAGAAGGCTCTGCAACCGTTACCGGCCGCACACGGTTCGCATTGTGTTACGGACGTGAGGATCGCACGATTCCTGCCACGGACCAGCACACCGCACGGGCCAAACTCGAGCAGACCGGCAATCTCACGTATTTCGAGTATCCCGGCATGGGCCATGGCATCTACGATGCCGAAATCGCTGACTTGCGTAAGTGGCTGGGGTTGTGAGGGGGGGTATGAATGCCGCAAGCCGTGTACTTGTTTACAATCACGGTACATGTTTGGGATTGCCATAACTGGTGACGCCGGAATTAAGTGCAGAAAGAGAGCTTTGGGGAATGGACAGAAAAGGAAGTGGTAGACAAGAATATTTAAAATTATACTTACGCCTTATGTGTTTTATGTCGAAGCTTCGTTACTTATCGTCATCGTCAAGCAGTTTGCGAGGATTAGCCACATGCAAGGCATCACACATACGCAACGCCTTAGCCAACGTCATATTGCTTATGGAATTGACACCATTCTCATAAGCGGCGACATGCTGCTGCGTAACGCCCAGCTTTTCGGCCAGCTGCTGCTGCGTCATGCCACGCTTCAACCGTAACTCCCTCAAACCCATGACGAAATTCCTTTCAAGATCAGTCGTCATCCCCGATAGTGCATTCCGGGTCAAGATATTCAACACCATCCACACCATAGTGGACATTCAGAATCGTAGCCGGGTCATGCAACGCCACGAACCAGTCCACCAGCCGTTCCAACGTCATCGACGCCGCAAACTCGTGGACACGATCATAGAACGAATCCCACACCTGTTGCGAATCCTCATCCGCATCCACCAATCGGTCGAACTCAGCACGCAAACCCTCATCAGGCAGCACGGCCGACGCGAAACGCACGTCATCCAAACCAACCCAATCGGACGCACACCGGCCAGCCAACTCCCTAACAGGAATAAGCATCGTCCCGCCATGACGCTCCAACCTCGTAACAATAACAACCTCAGCCTTCATCACAATATCCTTTCAATCAATTAGAAAATCAACAGGGTCGCATTGCAACGCCTCCGACAGGCGCCGCGCAGTATCCAAATACATCTGAGACACGGGACGATACCCGGTCTCAAACCAAGAAATATTAGGCTGGGGAATACCCGTCAAGGCTGACAGCATCCGCTGCGTCAAATGCCGTTCCCGACGAATCCTCCTCAACCCGGTCACACCGGCGGACACGCCGCCACGCCACGCATCCTCATCCGGATACAAGTCCAACACGTTGCAATGCAACGCGTCGGCAATCCGCCGAGCCGTACCCAAATACATGTTGCGAGCCTCGGACGCATTGCACTCCAACGTGCTCAACCGCGTGAAGGCGATACCGGTCAACGCTTCCAACTGGAGCAACGTCAACCCGCAACGCTCACGCCGTTCACGCAATCCCATGGCCGCTCCCATCATGTTTTAATCTCACTCTCCGTGAGGAGAGCGACCTCCCTGTCGGGATTCAACGGGCAGACCAACGTATTTCAATCCACGCTCTCCGTGAGGAGAGCGACCTGATGATATTGATGTCGGTTCCGGTATTCGTTTATTTCAATCCACGCTCTCCGTGAGGAGAGCGACCGGCACCCACGGGCTACCGGAGTAGACGAATTCGAATTTCAATCCACGCTCTCCGTGAGGAGAGCGACAGAAGTCGATCGTCGTGGCGCAATAGCGATCGATATTTCAATCCACGCTCTCCGTGAGGAGAGCGACTGGGCTATCCTCAACCTCAGGGCAATGGAACATGAATTTCAATCCACGCTCTCCGTGAGGAGAGCGACTTATTGGATTATCGGACTACCGACAAATCAAGCTATTTCAATCCACGCTCTCCGTGAGGAGAGCGACTGAGCAGTTTCTTCAAATGCCGGTACCTGTCCGATTTCAATCCACGCTCTCCGTGAGGAGAGCGACCGACCCCGTATGGCCAGTTGACCCTTGGGCACATATTTCAATCCACGCTCTCCGTGAGGAGAGCGACTACGCGATCCGGGTCGAAGAGGCATTGGATGAGATTTCAATCCACGCTCTCCGTGAGGAGAGCGACCACATAGGTCAGTTGGACTGAAAATGACGATATATTTCAATCCACGCTCTCCGTGAGGAGAGCGACCGCCCAACGCAAATATCGGACGGTTGCCGTCTCATTTCAATCCACGCTCTCCGTGAGGAGAGCGACGCCCCGTTCCCGTTCCCGTACCCGGTAAGAAAGAATTTCAATCCACGCTCTCCGTGAGGAGAGCGACAAAAAAGCCACCCCCGTGAATGGGGATGGCTTTATTTCAATCCACGCTCTCCGTGAGGAGAGCGACAAGCATGTGTCTTCTTGTCCCATTGTGAGAGTCGATTTCAATCCACGCTCTCCGTGAGGAGAGCGACGGTCCGCATATTGTGCGGCGTAGTTCGGGATCCAATTTCAATCCACGCTCTCCGTGAGGAGAGCGACACAGGTCATTGCGATAAAACGCCACTTGGAAGAGATTTCAATCCACGCTCTCCGTGAGGAGAGCGACTCGCTTTTTTGGCGATATATGCGCAATCATCTTATTTCAATCCACGCTCTCCGTGAGGAGAGCGACAGTGGAATGCTCATTGCCTTATCCTTTCAAAAAAATTTCAATCCACGCTCTCCGTGAGGAGAGCGACTCATCGGCTGCGTCTTCAAAACGTACCTTGTCAAATTTCAATCCACGCTCTCCGTGAGGAGAGCGACGCAACGCAACCGCACGGCTTCGCTCAACACCTTATTTCAATCCACGCTCTCCGTGAGGAGAGCGACTCATTTATTTTATTGGAAGGCAACAGCAGATGATATTTCAATCCACGCTCTCCGTGAGGAGAGCGACTCGAGTAGAGGGTCAAGGCGTCGTGGAGAAGGGATTTCAATCCACGCTCTCCGTGAGGAGAGCGACCTGCGATGGAGGGGGTGCGGGTGACTGTTGACCTATTTCAATCCACGCTCTCCGTGAGGAGAGCGACCTATCCCGATGATGCTGAGACTGCCGCCTATGTGATTTCAATCCACGCTCTCCGTGAGGAGAGCGACAGAAACTAAGGAGACTCACATGCACATCCTGAAATTTCAATCCACGCTCTCCGTGAGGAGAGCGACGCGTGCGTGGCGGATTGTCCGGAGTCCTTCGCTATTTCAATCCACGCTCTCCGTGAGGAGAGCGACCGTCGGTGTCGTCGGTTCTGCGGAAGATCTGGAGATTTCAATCCACGCTCTCCGTGAGGAGAGCGACTCCTTGCGTATTTGCATTTCCGCCATCTGATTACATTTCAATCCACGCTCTCCGTGAGGAGAGCGACAAAAGACTTCGTTGTGCGTTAGTCGCGCTTAATATTTCAATCCACGCTCTCCGTGAGGAGAGCGACCATATTCCCCGCACTGCTCAGACCATGCCTAGAAATTTCAATCCACGCTCTCCGTGAGGAGAGCGACGGACGAAGCTTTCGGTACCCGCGTCTACTTCGATATTTCAATCCACGCTCTCCGTGAGGAGAGCGACTGCAGACGTGTATATCCGTCTGTATCAGGTGGAATTTCAATCCACGCTCTCCGTGAGGAGAGCGACGATGGCGTCGGAGTTCGCCTGCACCTTGTCCTTATTTCAATCCACGCTCTCCGTGAGGAGAGCGACGCCGCTCATGTTGATTTGCGGGGCGTTGCTGTTATTTCAATCCACGCTCTCCGTGAGGAGAGCGACGCGCTTCCAAAAGTCTCCATAATCTTCTTCGACATTTCAATCCACGCTCTCCGTGAGGAGAGCGACTGGCGTCGAAAGTCAGCATGCGTGCGGTAGCATCATTTCAATCCACGCTCTCCGTGAGGAGAGCGACCAACGGCGCCAACTGCTGCACCATGCCGACCATCATTTCAATCCACGCTCTCCGTGAGGAGAGCGACCTGAATGTGCACTCGGGCGACGTTCCGGGCGATATTTCAATCCACGCTCTCCGTGAGGAGAGCGACCTTCCGGCTGGCAAGGCTCTGACGGTACTGCTTGATTTCAATCCACGCTCTCCGTGAGGAGAGCGACGCATGTTCGGCGATCTGGGTGCGGCCATTCAGGAATTTCAATCCACGCTCTCCGTGAGGAGAGCGACCAGCAGTTTGGCTACCAAGTCACCTTCGTGGCTATTTCAATCCACGCTCTCCGTGAGGAGAGCGACACATCTTATCGACGGCCTTATGTACTTCATCATAATTTCAATCCACGCTCTCCGTGAGGAGAGCGACGCATTTCGTTTCGACCGTCTGCATTCTGAGGATGATTTCAATCCACGCTCTCCGTGAGGAGAGCGACCATGTCCAATTTCACCGCTGCCGACGTGCTCAATATTTCAATCCACGCTCTCCGTGAGGAGAGCGACCTCCTTGGATAACGTGTTCAAGCCGGTGGACGTATTTCAATCCACGCTCTCCGTGAGGAGAGCGACGGTTGCCAATAACGTGAAAGTACGTATTCACGAATTTCAATCCACGCTCTCCGTGAGGAGAGCGACCGGGAGCGAGATACGAGCATCATATGGAGTATTGATTTCAATCCACGCTCTCCGTGAGGAGAGCGACTCGCCGTCGCGCCGGATGCCGCGACCTACACGGTATTTCAATCCACGCTCTCCGTGAGGAGAGCGACGCGCCGGTTTTCGCGCTTTCCCGCGCCGATAACAATTTCAATCCACGCTCTCCGTGAGGAGAGCGACACGCGTTGCAGGGGTTCTTTTCATATACCGGAAAGATTTCAATCCACGCTCTCCGTGAGGAGAGCGACGAGACCCTGCTGAAGCTCCACCGCCCCGAAGCGATTTCAATCCACGCTCTCCGTGAGGAGAGCGACTCGCCCGAAGGACGGAACCAGTTCTCTTCGGCGAGATTTCAATCCACGCTCTCCGTGAGGAGAGCGACGCGGTCTTCACGACGCTTGCCGGACAGATGACGAATTTCAATCCACGCTCTCCGTGAGGAGAGCGACCGACGACATCGCGGAATTGCAACGCCAGTTCAAGATTTCAATCCACGCTCTCCGTGAGGAGAGCGACCAAAATCAGTAATAGCTACGATATTCTCAATACATTTCAATCCACGCTCTCCGTGAGGAGAGCGACTGCACAGATGGACAGCATGTTTCACATTGTGGAACATCTATCCTTCGTACAAGTTCAAGAGTAGCAGGGTTTGAAGTCAAAACCCGTTATTCTAATCACTCTACCAAAAAATAATAACGATTCTTCTCTCTGAAATTATCAAACAGCCAAGGAAAATCGACTTACTTTTCGATTCCAAGTTCCATCCAGGTGCGAAGCTTGCCTTATTCGATGAGAGCTTCCACTTCGCACAACGACAGGCCTCGGCGTCTAAATCATCATCACATCATCTACAGGAAGATGCCGCTGTACACCATAATGTTCAATCTTCTCAGAATATTTTGTCCCTAATTTATATAAGCGCAGGCTATCTTTTTCTTGATCCATGATTTTCATCACTTCATTTACTAAAGTTAGATAATCCGATGAAGTGACCGAGCACTCGAATACGCTATTCTGCACCCGTTGCCCATATTTCATACATGTCTTCGCAACGTTACGCAACCGTCTCTTCCCCGCAGTTGTCTCAGTATTGACATCATATGCCACGACCACCATCATGTCTTATCACTTCCACATAAATGGTGGATAAGCATCTATGTCCCCGCGTAAGAAGCGCGCTAATAAAAGCGCCTGTACATAGGGAACCAGACCCCAAGAAATTTTTTCCTGTAGATACGGATGAACAATTTGTTCGGCTTTCTTTCTTTGCCAAGCACCAAGCACTGCCTTTCTTCCTGTTTCTGAGAGGAACACGCTTCCATTTTCGCGTTCTTCAAAGTCTTTCATCTGTATTGCACCAGTATTGACCAGAGTCAAAGCGAATCTATCAGCTATCACCGGACGGAACTCCTCCACTAAATCTAGGGCAAGTGATGCACGTCCGGGCCGATCGACATGCATAAAACCCACGTAAGGATCCAGTCCCACTCCCTGTAGTGCAGCACAGCAATCACTGGTAAGTACGGAATAAATGAATGACAACAATGCATTCATTCGATCAAGTGGCGGTCTTCTTGTTCTCCCCTCAAAGAAAAAGTTATCTTTATTTCTCAAAATTAAATCATCAAAAGCATAAAAATACTCTTTCGCCGCCATCCCCTCTAGGCCACGCAGTGCATCCATGGAATCGCATTGACGGATTTCTGGTAGCTGTTGTGTCAGTCGATTACTTTGCTGAGAAATCCGTTCCACATTCACTCGCAAAGCATGATCCCGTTTCGTTCGTTCTAGCACCCACTTTGCATTAAAAATCTTGCCAATGATAAATGATTTAGCAACAGGGAGAGCATCCATCTCATTATCTGCTCGACGGAATTGTTCTCTCCTCAACAGAACATTACGATTCTTCTCCCCCATGATTGAACAATAATAATGCCCTCTTGGTGAATAGAAGGACATGCTAACGCCCATCTCTCCACAACGTCCCATAAGTGATGGAGATGCTCCCTTATATGAAAAGCACAGTATTGATTCAATGGAACGAAGCGGTATTTTCGCCAGAATCACATCTTCTTGGTGCACAGCCACATTGTCATTTTCCAGTGCTAAGTATGCATCTTCGGTCATTACGAATAATGTGTTGAGAAGCTGTTTCATCGCAATGCCTCGATTCAGGAATTCATACCGTTAATTTGGAGATCAATATATTTCTGCGCAGACCTAGTTTTTGTTAACTCGGGTAAACACCAATTTCGCAAGGAGCATGCTGAGCATGCCTTTGTAGGTCTCACTTGTGGCGTATGAGCACGAGCAAACAAGTCATGCATCTGTAAAAAATCTTTCTTTACCATATTCCGCAATTCGTCATTAAGAGGAATCCTCTCCCGCCGTTTTATCCGTTGATAAAACAAAGCACCTTCTTGAATCGTGCACGCAAGCATTTCCTCCAAGCACATCGCCTCGGCACACAGCTGTAACCGATCAGCATCATTTGTCTTAGGTTTTCCATGCTTATATTCAACGGGATACGGGTCCCATAAACCATCCCTTCCGTGCAATTTAATTCCATTTGCAGCCCTATGGAACTCCACAACATCGCAAGCACCAGTGATTCCGAGAGATCTCGAGAATACTCGCAAATCTCGCATAATTAACAAGTCTCCACGACTCTCAGAAGACTCATAATCGTGCACACGAGAATGCTCAAGCTGCCCAGCTGTGGTCAGATAATTTTCCGACCATAGCTGCTCGATATGAATCAGAGCCCACTGCCGCTTGCAAAAAGCAAAATGCTGTAGGCCAGACAAGGCCAGCCAATCTTCTTCCGGATATTCAGCTGGTCTTGTCATGGCAATCTCTCATCTTCTCTAAGCAGTCTTTAGGGTTAACGACCTTCGATGATTTCAAAGTGAAGCCCAGGAATAGCACTCTCGTCAACACTGATTTCGCCGGCAGAATCCACAGAAATAGCACGATGAACTTTAGCAGAGGAATATTGTCCACCCTTGCAGTTGTGTTCGAACCAGACGACGTTAGTTACTTCCATCGAACCTGAAGGCCGCGCTGAACTTTCATCATTCTCAAATAAGGAAATCAATGCTTCCTTAATCTTTCGTGCATCTTCCTCAGAGAAGCCAGTTCTTTCCGCCAGCTGAGGACTGATGCTCCCAAATGTTGTATATACGGCACGCCCAGAAACACGATACTTCATGCCCATAGTATCTGATGATTTCTTACCCGTATCCGTCGTCTCGCTGTTCACAGACTTCGTAATCTGCACATCATCGATGGCTATAGGCAGAGTAGAGAAAGCCGGTTGGATCGACACCGGACCTCGTACACTAAGAGAAACCTCGTCGACATCTTTAGCTTTCTTGAACGCAAAGACCTGTCCGAAAGCCCGAACATCCAACCAGTGTTCACAGACTTTGTGAAAAACAATATCCTTTGTTTTTTGCTCATCTTTCGATAGGGTCTTCAGGTAGGTATTAAAGCGTTCAGACAGAGACTTGGCCCCATCATCAGAACGCTCATCCATCTGTACAAAAATAGATTCTCCAGCATCCTGCAAGCGATTACGAATCTTACGCTTCAAGGCCACATCAGAAACCTCACCAAAGCCATCCGACGTAGTACGGGGGCGATTCCCATTCAACGGATCACCATTAGGATTCGCGTTCTCTGCAGAGAAAACCACTGCGAAATCAATCTTGTTTTTCAAGTTAGTCATGTTTTTCTTCCTTAATCTGTATAGTTTTAATTCTTAGTTCTGCTTATCTGATTCGTCTTTGTGCAGTCGTGTTGGGTTTCTCAAAGAGCGGCGCTGAGAAGAATATCCCAAGAGGAATAGAGGAGACAGTGTCTTATTATCCTCAAAATCACCCTCCTCAAAAAGAGCCATAACATCATCGATTCCGGACTGGAACCATTCAGCTCCATTCATGGTCTTCAAATACGGGATCAATTGTTTCCATAAGGCTCCCCATGTTGAATATGGTTTTGCGATAAAGTTGCTCATCAACTTCACCGCATTTGTAGGACGATCTACTTGCTGTTTCAGTAGCACACCCCGCTCAAAATAATCAGCCAGAGCTAAAAGTCGACCATATAAATAGTCACGATCCTTTCGCTCCAAATTCAATTCCATGGATACCTCCTTACTATCATGATGCCTCTTTGCTTCATCATTGAAATGCTTCTTCCACAGACTGCATGCAATTTCAAAATCACGCTCCCAGACTAAATCGCCTTCGTTATAGCTTATCGGTCTAGTTACTTTATGGAATGCAGCGTTTAAAATCGAAATAGGTAGAGCTCGATCACCGAACATACATTCGATAAGCCTCTTCTTCATGTATTTAGCATATCTTTTGTAGCTCTTGCTACTACGATCTGAAGCATCGTATGTGCAATTGATGATATCGACGAAAGACGGTGCCCCTATATAAGGGGTTCGTTTGAAGGATGTTTTGTCTCCATTTTGATTTCGTTCAAAATAAGTCAAAGGCCACGCTGTATCCGTATGCCATTTTAAAATGTTTTCAAGATACTCGTTTTCTCGTAATTCACGATAGAACGTAACACTTAGTCGTCCGGATGTCGCAGCATCAAGAATGACTATCGCCATCTTGTTTGCATGCTTCTGCAAAAAATCCGGACTGCCATACCCCCGCAGTAACGCACGAAATCTCTTCGCGTAGTTCATATCTGTTGCTATAAGCGCATCTTGCACCACATCATGTTGTTCTGATTCGCTATTCAACAGCATATGGCTAAGAGTCTCAGCGAAATTTAGCTCGGGATTCACTACGTTCTCTTCAGGTTTCTTTACCGCCCAGATGATGATGGCTTGCGTATCCGTAATCGTTGCATGGTTGTTTACAAGCCAACGCAGTGTGGAATGAATCTTTTGAGAAGTCTCCGAGTCAATTCTCAATGCCTCATCCCTATTCCCAAAACGCCCTCTATAAGTGAAATTCGTATTGTCATTTGCCGAGATGAGTTTCGCGTTTCCCGCAGTGCTGACGATGTTCTTAGGATAGTTTGAAGCCTGTGAGTAAAAATCTCTCCCAAAGATATCGGTACCAGCCCAAGCATGCTCTCTCTGCTGGAATTCAATCCATCGATTCCTAATTTCTGGATCATCGGCAACCGGGCGACACGCTTTCCCAGGTATCTCGACCTCGAAACATACACCAATTTTCTCGTCTTTACCGGTCAACTGTATACCGTATTGTATCGCATCTTTGCTAATACTATGCTCAGATACATACCGGTAAATCGCATTTAATTTCTCGTCATCGCCTTTCCATTTTGCAAGTTGGTCCAGATACATACAAGTTCTCTTAGCATCGCAGACTTTATCCACATATTGCAGCTGATCACATAATGGGTGAGGAACAGGTTTACTGGTTCTTCCCATCGATTCCTCGGTACAAGGAATAATCATTGTCCATGCAACTGCTTCCTTTTTTATACTCTCAAGACAGCCATCGGATTTCAGAATCACACGCAACTGGCCAGGCATAGACATATGATCAAGCGGTAATAGGATTTTTTTCGCCTCATCGCCATTGCCGTAGCCTTGATGTCCACGCCCCGAAGCGTTCTGTACTTCATCATACGTCTCAAGTAAGCTGGACCACAGACTCATCATTCATCTCCTTCCAGTATTCTGAAGTTTTCGCCACTCTTAAATGATTTAACCGTTTGATTCTCGCGGATAATCCGGCAATCAAGATTTGCCGAATCGGGACGATCGAATTCAATGACTCCGTTCCTCATTGTCGGAGCCCAGAACCTCGCCACCAAATCATGTTTTGGATTCTCATCCGGATAAGTGAACCCATGGAACATATAACCAAGATTCCATTGTCCGTAATCATCATAAAATCCGATATTTTCGCCGAACGCACAAGGTTCCACATATCCTTGGCATTCTCTGGTTCCAAGAAATACATCCCTGCGTCCACCTTGATTTACTGAACGTTGCGCAATTTGATAATGTTTGTTCTCATCTCGATCATCGGTAAGATCCGGTCTCTGTTCGTTCCACTCAAAATGAGCTAAAACTTGATATCTCACATCTTTGAGATATGTGTAATAGGATAGGTCGTTTCCTCCGCTCATCTTGATTGGACGGATTCCTTTTCCTTCAGTCTGTATTTTATTCATCACGCGAACTGCATCAATGACCCATGTAATTGTAGGCTTCCAGTAGATGCTTTCCGTCATGCCCTTTAATGCCTGATAGGTAGGTACTTGGTAGGAGTATTTTTCACCACCAATCCTAGTCACTGCCTCCGAGAATAGGGCATACGACCCTGAAACCTCATATTCAATGGAATTTTTATATTTCTTCATAAGAAATGCTCACTTTCAGATGTAGAGTAAAGACATCTCTGTCTCCGTCACAACACCATATTCTTCCTTGTAATAATCTTTGTTCAACATGTAGATACCAAAATCCTCATTTTCCAGAGTAATTGCTCCTCGCTCATCCAGACTGCGGTACTCATTATCAAATAATGACACCGAGTAATCTTGCAACTGTCGAAGCGCCGCAAATTGCTCTCTTAAATTCCCCCTTGAAAGTCGCTCCATGTGCTTCTCTACACGTCCATAATGTACCACGACATTATGATTCTGATTGGGAATGACACGGAATCGATTCCCAACAGTTTTAAATGCTTGAGCATATACCTTCAAGTATTGCGTCCCCGAGCTATTGACATACTGACCTCTTGCTGCACGATTACAGGAAAGTAAATCGTACGCATATAGGTTCTGCTTTCCTGGAATTGGATAATCCATAATTCCAAATCCATTATCGTTACCGGATTGTATGCCTTCGAAGAACAGCTGGTAATATTCCAACAGCATTTCATTGGAAAGAAGATCTTCGTCAGGATGCTCCCGAACCATTCGCTCGGTAATCTCCTTTCCCATTTTGATATCAGGTAAATAACTCAGCCCTTTCTCATCCTTGATTCCAAATACATAAACTTTTTTCGGCGATTTTGACTCGCCATTTCGATTGCAACGACCAGCAGCTTGTAGAATGCTATCGAGGCCTGCCATGGCACGAATAACGCAAGAAAACGAAACATCTACTCCCGCCTCAATAAGCTGTGTACTTATGCAAATTACTGGCGTTCCTTTATCGATACTAGTCAATTGCCGGACGAGTTCAAGCTTATCTGTCCTATGCTGACCACACATTGAAGTACTCAAATGAATAATTTTAAAGTGATTGTCTCCATTCAATGTTTTAAGACACTGATATATTATTCTCGCCTCAGATTTAAGATTAACAATAGCTAAGCAATTGCCGTTTTCCTTTGCCTTCTCATAAATTATTTCAGCTAACTCGTCACAGTTTTTCATTTCTGTTGCAGCAACTACGCATGTACGTCTCAGCTTCTCGAAATATTCTTGAGAATCATCAATAAGATTCGGACAATCCGCCAACAATAGGTTTTTTCTACTGGTCCGTTCAAGAAGCGGTTGCGTAGCCGAACAAAGCACTATAGTCGAGCCCAGAATTTTAGAAAGAAAACTTACTACTTCATTGAAAAGATTGATAGCGTTCGTAGGTAGCGATTGAATTTCATCGAATATGATAATGCTATCCGCCATGTTGTGGAATCTCCGGAGATCGCCACTCTTAGAGGACATTACTGTTTCTAAGAATCTGACCATGGTAGTCACAATGATTTGACTGTCCCAACGTTCGGTAGCAAGTTTTCTTTTTGCATTCTGTTCGTCATCCTCTTCTTGGTCAAATTCGGATTGTGTATTGGTAAATGTATCATCATCCTTTCTTCCACCTGCGGATGAATAGTGTTCGAGTAGTGTTTCAGTATCATCCTCATCCAGCTCGAGAATCTCACGAAAAACCTTCACGGTCTGCGAAGTAATCGACAGGTATGGAATTACATATATGATTCGTCTTTTATTGGTCTCTATTGCATGATGTAAAGCAAAATTAAGTGAGGCCAGTGTCTTACCTCCACCTGTTGGAACAGCTAATCTATAAATTCCAGTACTTCGTTTCCCCTCCAAGCGGCATTGCTCGGAAATTCGATTACGAATCTTATTGATTTCAGAGGTATGATCAAACTTTCTTATATTCTTTTCGAAACGATCGATCAAAGATGACCAATCAATCGATTTGGATCTGTATGTTCTCCGTTCTTCAAAACAAGCAGCATCTAATCTATCTGCATCAATTAATCGAGAGTACACATATTTGGCAAATAACCCAAGATAGAAATAAAAGCTATCTGAATTTGCTATGCCTCCCATATTAAATTTCTGCATGAAATGCTCGACATCCCTGATACTTTTGTCATAATTACCAGCAATATCAAGGTCAAGATACGAGATTCTGTCCTTAACTTCTTGATACGAGAATCTGATTTCATTCTTCCGATCCGTAGCAAGACCGTCAAAAAAAGTCGAGAGTCCATCCACATCTAAACAGTCCGGCAACTCACCATGATGTTTAGCAATGGCAAGTTCAAGTATCTCCCTAGTGATCTCTTGTACCGCCTGCTCAGCAGCCGATTTTTCAGAAGATAAGGCACATGCATCATCAACTAAAAAAGCTCCCTGCCATGCATGAATTACAGAACCGCGATGTCCCTTTGCAGATAACAGATATTCCTGAAAATCTTCTGAAGCTTTTCCGATGTCATGCAACAAAGCAGCAGTGTACGATATCGCAGAGAATTCTTCTTCGAAGTCTCTCGCCAGTTTTCCCGCGCCGTGCAAATGATCACGGAGAGTTTGTACAGCTCCAGTCGCGTCTTTGCGTGCAAGCAATTGTTTCGAGTTCATGCGATGCTCCTTTGATCGGCAATGTACTGAATTGCTATCCTCAGTGTAGCATAGCTTTTGAAGTATCCGCTCATCATACACCGAATTTTTTCTTTGATTCTTGGAATCAGGTATGCTGAATAACGGGTCTTACACCCATAGTCGTTCGCAATGAACGTGGATTGAAATGGTGTCTGATGTGCGGGACCATTAAAGGAGCTTGTTCCACGACCATATCTAACGATCGCGGAACAAGCTTCTAGCCGTCTAGTCGCAGAAGCTAGACATCCATCAATTCAGATAGATCGCATAGTCGCAGAACACGCCCATGCCGTGTCTCGAACCGTTCCTCGCCTCCATATACCAAAATTCTGTGATTCGTATCGACCTCCATGACGTCAGCCAGCTTATCGATGTTGGCCCATGCGTGCACGTCGTAGGTACTGGAGGCCTTCACCTCGATTACGTATTGAGGCTTACCACCTTTTTCGACAATGAAATCAATCTCCAAACCCTTATTATCGCGCCAGTAGTAGAGTTTAGGCTCACTGCCTCGCATGTAATACTGCTTCACAATCTCCACCGCAACGGCGTTCTCGAACATATTTCCCCACATCTCACCATTGCGCAAATCGTCCGCAGCATCTAAGCCAATCAGATTCGCAGCAAGTCCCGTATCGTAGAAATACATCTTCGGCGCTTTTACCAACTGCTTGCCGTAATTCTTGTAATACGGCAACATACGGAACGCAATGAAACTCGACTCCAGTACCGACATCCAATCATTGGCAGTCAGTCTGCTGATGCCGCATGCTTCAGCAAAACTCGTCGCATTAAATGACTTTCCGCATTGGTGCGCGGCATAATGCACGAAACGGTCGAAACCCGCAATCTTGCGCACACCTAATTCGTTACGCACATCCCGTTCCACATATGTCGAAAGGTAGTCGCCATAGAAATTGGCGATTCGGATATCTCCGTCGTATAAACGCGGATATCCGCCTTTGAAAATCCAATTCGCGGCATCGCAAGTCTCGTTTGATTCCAATAGTTCCGAATACGCAAGAGGCAACAGGTACCGTACCGCCACCCGTCCGGCAAGAGTCTGCGAAATAGTATTCATTAACAGGAAGTTTTGCGAACCCGTCAACACAAACTGCCCGGGTTCGTTCGTTCGGTCAACGGCCTCCTGCAGATAGGAGAACAATTCCGGCGTTCGCTGCGCTTCGTCGAAGATGATGTGATTCGAATATCTTTTCAGGAAATATCGTGGATCGTCCATGAATTCCCTACGTACATCCGGATTCTCCAACGTCACATACTCATAATCAGGGAAACATGCCCGCACCAACGTGGTCTTGCCACTCTGCCTCGGCCCTGTAAGAGTAAGTACTGGCATCTCTCTGGCAGATTGCAGCAGCTCCTGTTCCAGACCTCTTGAAATCATGGACATTCCAACCCCTCCAGTGCACTAGCCTACTATTCTTCGTTTTGCTACTTTACAAATTCTACCATTCCTACTTTACGATTTTTCCTTTTCCTACTTTACAATCTATACCATTCCTATTATGCAATTCCTACTGAGCCGCAACGCATGCCAGACCTCGCCGAACGTTCCCACAACAAAAAAACAGAATCTACAAAAGAAAACCGGAAGGGCGGATACTACGGAAATTAATCCGCAATAGTCCACGTCTTCCGGCAGTGCGACTGCTTCTCATATGTGTGCTTGACTCACATGGATGGTACTGAGAACCATTCGCTCAACGATCTGCTCCCGCATGCATGACCGAACATGCGCACGGAACACAAATCAAGTCGTAGGGCTTAAAGCCAATGCATAACTGTAGCCGCACGTTTGAATAATCACAAATCCAGCCAACAGGCATGCAGATAGACGGCAAATACATACATGGGAAGCCCCTATGCGAAAGGCGGCAAGTCGCGCCCACACGGAACACGGCTCACCGCCTAGATTATGAGGTTATAAACCTCACAGCCCGGCTCAGGCCTTGGCAACCTCAACTGCCAACTCGGAGCCCTCGGCGCCGGCCACAACCTCGAAGGAGGTGGCAAGCGTTTCGGAAGCCACAAGGTCCTTGAATTGCTCGACCTTCGCCACGTCACCCGCCGGAACGGTCAACTTCAACGCAATACGGTCGGAGATCTCCAGATCGGCAGCCTTGCGGGCATCCTGCACGGCACGGATCACGTCGCGAGCATAGCCTTCGGCAATCAGGTCGTCATTCAGCTCGGTGTCGAGAATCACGAAACCACCGGTCGGCAACGCAGCGGACACGGAGCTGGCGGCCTCTTCGGCGTTCTTCTCCTCCACGCTGTTGATCAGCTCATATTCACCCTCTTCCAGTGCAATCTCGCCGTTCGGAGTCTCGCACACCGGTACGCCAGAAGCATCGACATGCCAGGCACCGGACTTGGAAGCCTTGATGGCGAACTGCACGTCCTTGCGCAGGCGCTTACCTGCGACTCGGGCGTTCACGCGCAGCTCGTTGATGATCTTCAGGCCGCGGGATTCGGCATCCTCAAGCGTGCACAGCTCGACATCCTTGACGTTGAGCTCGGACTTCAGGATTTCGGCGTAGGCAGCAACGGCATCCGGATCGGAGACGATCACAGTCAGCTTGGAAAGCGGCTGGCGCACGCGAATCTGCTTCGCCTTACGCATGGACAGCGTGCTGGAAACGACCTCGCGTACCTTCTCCATAGCATCGACCAAGGCCGGATCATCCACCAGCACGCGACCAAGTTCGGTCGCCTCGTCAGAAGTCGGATCAGCCAGGAACGGCCAATCGGCCAGATGCACGGACTCGCCGCCGGTCAGGCCACGCCACACGGCTTCGGCCTCCATCGGAGCAAGCGGGGCGATTACGCGCATGAATGCCTCAAGCACGGTGTACAGCGTATTGAACGCGTTCTCGTCCTCGTTCCAGAAGCGGTCGCGATTGTTGCGAATGTACCAGTTGGTGAGCATGTCGATGAAATCGGACACAGCTTCGCAGGCGTCGGAAATCAGGAAGTCATCCAGCGCAGCCTGGGTCTTCTCGATCAGACGGCGGGTGCGGGCCAGCAGGTAACGATCCATTTCCGGCAAGGCGGCAACCTCGTCGGCACGCAGCGAACGAGCGTCGAAACCGGCACCGCCATTGGCCGCGTTGGCATACAGGGTGAAGAAATAGTAGGAGCTCCACACCGGCAGCATCACCTGACGTACGGTATCGCGGATGCCGTCGGCGGTCACGATGAGGTTGCCGCCACGCAGGATCGGCGAACTCATGAGGAACCAACGCATAGCGTCGGAACCGAAGTCGTTGAACACGCCGTTCACATCCGGATAGTTGCGCAGATGCTTCGACATCTTCTGACCGTCGGAACCGAGCACAATGCCGTGGCAGATCACGTTCTTGTATGCCGGCTTGTCGAACAGGGCTGTGGCCATGATGTGCAGCACATAGAACCAGCCACGGGTCTGGCCGATGTATTCCACGATGTAGTCACACGGGAAGTGCTGTTCGAAGGTTTCCTTGTTCTCGAACGGATAGTGGTACTGGGCGAAGCTCATGGAACCGGATTCGAACCAGCAGTCCATTACGTCGGTGATGCGGCGCATGTGGCTCTTGCCGGTCGGATCGTCCGGGTTGACGCGGGTCAGTTCGTCGATATACGGGCGATGCATGTTGACATTGCCTTCATGATCGCGCGGATAATCACCGAAGTCGGCCTTCAACTCCTCAAGCGAGCCATATACGTCGACGCGCGGATACTTCGGATCGTCGGATACCCACACCGGAATCGGCGAACCCCAGAAACGGTTACGAGAGATGGACCAGTCGCGGGCATTGGCAAGCCACTTGCCGAACTGCCCATCCTTCACGTTGTCCGGAATCCAGTTGATCTGCTGGTTGAGCTCGAGCAGACGGTCCTTGATCTTGGTCACGGACACGAACCAAGAGCTCACCGGCTTGTAGATCAGCGGGGTGGCGCAACGCCAGCAGTGCGGATAGGAGTGCACGTAGCTCTTCTCCTGGAAGAGAATCGCGCGCTGGTCCTCCGGCACACGGGCCAGCGGACCATCGCCTGCACGCAGGTTACGTAGAATCGGCAGATTCGCATCGAACACATACTGACCCTCGTAATCCGGGCACAGCGACGTGAACTTACAGCCCGCGTCAAGCACGTCCACACTCTTGATGCCCTTGGCATTGAGCGTGTTCATATCGTCCTCGCCGTACGGAGCCTGATGCACGAGGCCCGTACCTTCGACGGTATCGACGTAATCGGCGGTGAAAATCTGATAGCCTTCCGGCCCCGGAACCTGACCCTCGGCGGCATGCTCGTCGCCAGCGAAATACGGGAAGACCGGATAGTAGCGCCAACCCTCCATCTCGGCACCCTTGAGCTCGCGCACGATCTCATAGTTCTCGCCAAGCTCCTTGGCATAGGAGCCGAGCAGCGGCTTGCCCAGATAGAATTTCTTGCCGGCGAACCTGCCTTCGGTCGGACGTACTTCGACATAGTCGATGTCGGCGCCGACCACGATGGCGAAGTTGGTCGGAACGGTCCACGGGGTGGTGGTCCAGAATACGGCGTAGGCGTCTTCCTCGTCGCGCAGCTTCACGGCCACGGACACGGTGGTGTCCTGACGGTCCTGGTACACGTCGGCGTCCATACGCAGCTCGTGTGCGGAAAGCGGCGTCTGATCCTTCGGGCAATACGGCAGCACACGGTAGCCCTGATAGGCCAAGCCCTTGTCATACAGCTGCTTGAAGGCCCACATCACGGATTCCATGTACGGAATGTTCAGGGTCTTGTAGCCATGCTCGAAATCGACCCAGCGCGCCTGACGGTGCACGTAGTCCTTCCACTCATTGGTGTACTTGAGCACGGAGGCACGGCAGGCGTCGTTGAACTTGTCGATGCCGATTTCCTTGATCTGGTCGACGGAGTCGATGCCCAGTTCCTTCTGTGCCTCGAGCTCAGCCGGCAGACCGTGCGTATCCCAGCCGAACACGCGGTTGACCTTGCGGCCCTTCATGGTCTGGTAGCGCGGAATCACATCCTTGGCATAGCCGGTCAGCAGATGGCCATAATGCGGCAGACCATTGGCGAACGGCGGACCGTCGAAGAAAACGAATTCATTCTGGCTGTGATCTCCGGATGGACGACGCTCGACGGACTTGGCGAAGGTATCGTCCTTCTCCCAATAGTCAAGCACGGACTCCTCCAGCTTCGGGAAGCTGGGGTTCGGCGCAACGTTGGCGCTCTGCTCACCGGCAGCAGCCTTCGGATACACATGATTGGTGGTTTCGCTCACCGTATGCTCCTCGTTTGGCAGGTTTCCTGTTCTTCTTAACTACCTACGAGGACGACGACTTACGCACGATTGCCGCACGTCCGCCACCGCGGTACCACCTCGCTTGCCGCCATCCCCTGCATACTGCACAGTGCGATTGCGACCGCTTGCGTTCGGCTGTTCGGGCCGATCCCGCCGGTTCTACTAAGCCTGCGATTGCACTGTACGGACTTACGCCCCCTGCAATCGCCGCCGTTCTTCCGGAAGCTCCCCGCTGATAACGGATCACTGCTATACGTTTCAGCAGTTCAGCCTAGCACGCCGTATGAACGTTGCATACGGAAAGAGCCGCACGGCGTCCACCATGCGGCTCCCTCAACCCACGAATCGCATACCGGTTGCGATCAGGACTCAGACGGCTCCCCCTGCGCGAGCTGCGATTCGAGCTGCCTGACGATGTCATCGTGCATCTTTTCGCTGATCTTCACCTTGAAAAGAAAGACGAGCAGGCTCAGCACGATCACGGCCAGCGGCACATAGAAGGCGCAAATCTGGAAGGTATGGATGTTGGAGGCGGTCATATCGGCGGCAGTGGCGTTGCCGATCATGCCGGCGGCCACAGCCACGAAGCCGACGATGCCGTTGGAGCAGGCACCCGCAATCTTGTCGAGCATCGGGCGCACGGACAGGGTCACGGCCTCGTTGCGCTTGCCGTTCTTCAGCTGGCCGTATTCGATGGAGTCGGTCAGGGACAGGATGGCGGTCATCTGGATGAAGGTCTGCGGCAGGTAGAAGAAGACCAGTCCGACGGTGACCATCGGCAGGCTGGACGAGCCGATGATGAACAGCAGATAGCCTATGATCATGAGCGCCATACCGCCGAGATACAGGTAGCGGCGCGGAATGCGCTTGTTGAGGACCGGGTATGCCGGAGCCATGATCAGACCAGTGATGACCGGGATGACGCCCACGATGGAGTACGCGTTGGAATTGTTGAGGATGTACTTGAACAGGTACATGAGCACGCCGGTGGTGGCTACGTTAGCGATGGCGTACAGCAGGTAGCTCAGGGCGACCCACAGCAACTGGTCGTTCTGGGCAAGGGCCTTGAACGCGGCGAGCGGGCCGCCGTTCTCCTCGGCGTTGGCACGCAGCGTGCTGGAGCTTTCCTTGGTGCCGAACGCCACGGAGCATACGGTCAGGATGCCGAGAATGGCCACGATGATGGCGAAGCAGGTCCAACCACTCTGGCTTTCCGTCCGGTTACCGGTGAACACGAAGCTGAAGTAGGTGACGATCGGGATGACGATGATGGTCAGGCCGTTGTAGCCGATGGAACCGCCGAAAGAGCCGAGTGCGGTATAGGTGGAACGCTCATGGGAGTCGTTCGACAGCGCCGGGATCATACCCCAGTATGAGATGTCGCGCAACGAGTAGAACACGTCAAGCACGATGAACACCACCACGAACAGCACGATGAACCAAGTGGTGTTGACATTGACCAGACCGAACAGGCCGGTGTACACCACGACGAGCAGCAATGCGGAGACCGTACCTCCGATGAGCTGCCACGGCTTGAAACGGCCCCACTTGGTGTTGGTGTTGTCGATGATGTTGCCCAGCAGCGGATCGATGAAGATCTCCGCGATGCGGATGATCACGACGAGGCTGGTGATGATGCCGATGAGTTTGGTGGCGATGCCTTTGTCGACACCTGCGAACAGCGAGCTGGTCACATACACGATGAAGTATGTGCTCAGGGCGTTGTAGAACGCAGACTGGCCAACGTTGCCGAATGCATATGCCATACGGGATTTCAGGTTTGAGCCCTGCTTATCCACGGTGAGGGTTTCTTCCATCGTTACTTCTCCTTAGAAGTTTCCGTGCAGTCTTCCTTCGACTCATGCATCAGTATATGCCTTAACCCTCGTTAAGTAAAATGTGATACTAATCATTACACTTCGCCGGCGTGTCGCATTTTGTTCGATAATGATAGAAAATGCCACATATCATGTGTGTTCAACGATTGATTCGACCATCAAAGCAAACATGAACACACCACGCCACGCATATGACGTACGTACTTGCGAGTTTTGATAACGAAAGTTACTATTTATCAGTAAAGGATTTTACATCCTTCGCACAGAGCCGTGACACTATAGAAAGAGAGCAGGCAGATCATGTCGCATATCTTTTCCTCAACCGAAGCACAGGAATCGTGGCTGACCGATCCTACCGTTTTCGCGGTCAACCGCCTTCCGGCACATTCCAGCCACCATTGCTACGACCATAAGCCACTCGCCGGTGAGCCGACCGGACTCAAACAACGGCTTGATGGCCAATGGCAGGTCAAGGTCGTCGACATGTCCGAAGCCGGATTCCCCAGCGACTTCGCCCAGACCCAATGCACCGAATCCGGATTCTCATCCATCGAAGTGCCATCGAATCTGGAAACCAAGGGCTTGCTGAAACCGCAATACGTCAACGTGCAATACCCATGGGACGGCCATGAGGATCCTCAGCAGCCGAACATTCCGCAGCACAACCACGTGGCGCTGTACCGCAGGGAATTCACGCCGTCCGCATCCGTGACCCGTGCCATCCGCGAAAACCGTCAGATCACGCTCACCTTCCACGCCGCATCCACCGCCATCTACGTGTGGCTGAACGGTACATTCATCGGCTACGCCGAAGATTCCTTCACACCGAGTGAATTCGACGTGACCGATGCCATTCAGGAAGGCCACAACACCCTTGCCGTCGCATGCTTCGAATTCAGTAGCGCAGCATGGCTCGAAGACCAGGACTTCTGGCGCCTGCACGGACTGTATCGCAGCGTCGAACTCACCGCCATCCCCGCCGCACACGTACGCGATTGGAAAATCGACCCCGATTTCGACGCCACGACCGGCGATGCGACGCTCGCCTTCGTCGCATCCATCAGCAATGCGGACGCTGCTTCCAAGGCCGTCGCAACACTGTACGGAACCGATGGCACCATCGCATGGCAGTCCGAACAACTGCCGGTAAACGAAATGATCACCACGGAAGCCGTAATCGCGAACATCAAGCCGTGGAGTGCGGAAGAGCCGAATCTATACACGCTCGACCTGACGCTGTACGGTGCGGACGGCACAGTGATCGAAGTCAGCCGCGAGCGCATCGGCTTCCGGCATTTCGCCATCGAAAACGGCGTGATGAAGCTCAACGGCAAGCGCATCATGTTCAAAGGCGTGAACCGTCATGAGTTCGACGCCCGCCGTGGCCGCGCGGTGAACGAGGAAGACATGCTGTACGACATCACGTTCTTCAAGCAGCACAACATCAACGCCGTGCGCACCTCACACTATCCGAATCAAGAACGCTGGTACGAGCTGTGCGATGAGTATGGCATCTACATGATCGACGAAACCAATATCGAGACGCATGGTTCATGGACCGCACCGAGCGACCCGGTCACGCCGGACACCAACGTGCCGGGCAGCAAATCCGAATGGCAGGAAGCATGCGTGGACCGCATCGAGTCGATGATGCGCCGCGACTACAATCATCCGGCCGTGGTGATCTGGTCGTTGGGCAACGAATCGTATGCAGGTACGGTGTTCAAGGCGATGAGCGATTTCGCGCACGCCAACGATCCGCTGCGTCCGGTGCATTACGAGGGCGTGTTCTGGAACCGTCAGTTCGATGACATTTCCGACATGGAAAGCCGCATGTATGCCAAGCCGGCGGAAATTGCGGAATATCTCGAAGCCAATCCGAAGAAACCATATATCTCGTGCGAATACATGCATGCCATGGGTAACTCCGTCGGCGGCATGCATCTGTACACCGAACTGGAACGTTACGAGCAGTATCAGGGCGGCTTCATCTGGGATTACATCGACCAGGCGCTTTTCCAGCGTCTGCCGGACGGCACCGAACGCCTGACGTATGGTGGCGACTGGGACGATCGTCCGAACGATTACGAATTCTCCGGCGACGGCATCATCTTCGCGGACCGCACTGCCTCCCCCAAGGCGCAGGAAGTCAAGCAATTGTATGCGAACGTGAACATCAAGCCGGATGCGCACGGTGTGACGATCCGCAATGAGAATCTGTTCGTCTCCACCGCCGACTACGTATTTACGGCGCGTATGCTGGTCAACGGCGAGGAGCGCTGGCAGGCTGACTATCGCTTCGACGTGGCGGCCGGTGCGAGCGAACGTTTCGACATTGCATTCCCTGCCGCGTCCGATCTGATGGCGAGCCGTTGCGACGAGGAGCTGCCGAATGGTTCGATCGAGGTGACGTACGAGGTCGATCAGCGGCTGGCCGAGGCCACCGCCTGGGCTCCGGCCGGATTCGAGCTGACGTTCGGGCAGCATGTGCAGGTCTTCAACGATGCCGCCGACACCGATGCCGCCGCGGTGACCGACGGCCACACGCATGATGTGACGGTCACCGACGGACGCTGGAACGCCGGCGTGAAGGCGGGCGGCCGCGAGGCATTGCTATCCAAGGCACAGGGAGGACTCGTCTCCTTCACCCGCGATGGCCATGAAATGCTTTCGCGCAAGCCGAGCCTGCTGACGTTCCGTCCTCTGACCGACAACGACCGCGGCAATGCCTCCGGCTTCGACCGTGCACAATGGTTCGCTGCCGGCCGTTACGCCAAGACGGTCGGTACCGAAATCGTCCGTGATGGCAATACGATCGTCGGCACGTACACGTATGAACTGGCAATCACGCAACGCACGAAGGTCACCGCACGCTACGAGCTGCTGGAAGACGGGCGAATCCATCTGACCCTCACCTATCCGGGCGGTATCGAAGCGGCTTCGCTACCGGCGTTCGGCATGGAATGGATGCTGCCGGTCGAGTATTCGAACCTGCGCTTCTACGGTCTGGGACCGGCCGAAACCTATCGTGACCGCCTGCACGGCGCCAAGCTCGGCGTGTTCGAGAGCACTGCCGAAGCAGACAACGCACCGTATCTGGTGCCGCAGGAAACCGGCAATCATGAGGGGCTGCGCTGGATTGAGGTGACCGACCGCCATGGCCACGGCATGCGTGTGAGCCAAGCCGGCGACGAACACTTCGCGGCAAGCCTGCTGCCCTACAGCACGTTGATGCTGGAAGAGGCGACCCATCAGGAGGAGCTGCCAACCCCACGTCACATGTTCCTGCGTCTGCTTGCAGCGCAGATGGGCGTCGGCGGCGACGATTCGTGGGGCGCACCGGTGCATGAGCGGTTCCAGCTACCGGCCGATCGACCGCTCACGCTTGATGTGATGCTGGAGCTGTTCTGAATACGGCATCACAACGGCTGAAAGTCACCGTTCCGCCGGCACGAAGCTGTCACGTACGACCAACGAGGTCGACAGATAGGCGTGCTGGCGGATGGTTCGCTTGCCCGCGATGGCATCCGCCAAAGTCAGGATCGCCACGCGGGCAAGCTCGCTCTGGTCGATGGCGAATGTGCTCAAAGGCGGTGACGTAAGCTGGGCAATCATCTGGTTGTTGATGCTGATCACGCTGATGTCGCGCGGCACAAGCACTCCGGAGGCATTGAAGGCCTGCAATACGCCGACCGCAATCACATCGGCGGCGATGATCACCGCGTCCGGCAGCGCACCGTTGTGATCGTGCACGAACCGTTCGCCAAGCCTGCGGCCGTTCTCCACGGTAAACAGGCCATCCGAATAGATCAGACCCTCGGCGTCCAATCCGAAACGCTTGACTTCACGCCGAAAATAGGTGGCGCGATTCTCTTCGTCCAGCTCATAGAAGTTCATCAGGCAGCCTTTGCCGCCAATGAACCCGACACGTTTCATTCCCTTCGCCGCACAAGCCGCAACGGCATCATGCACGGTCTGCTGCAGATCAGGCTGTACGGAATCAAACAGACCCGGCGCTGGATTCACGTCGATGAACACGCCATACGGCATGGCATCATGCAACCGTTCCAGATCCTCTTCGACGATCCGGTCGGCACCGATCGACATAAAGCCGTCAAATCCGCTACTTTCGGCAATCATATCGTCAAGATTGCGGAACACGGTCAGTTCCATACGCTGCTGCCCAGCATTGCGTTCGAGTGCCGCACGCAGATCAGTGAAATAGGAATCACGCAACGCCTCATTGGATTCCTCGTTGTCAAGCAAGGCCACCTCATGCGGAATCACGATGCGTTTGGTCTGCATGCTGTAGCCAAGTTCCTCGCTGACCTGAATGATCTTGCGACGCGTCTCCTCGCGGACGGATAATGTGGGATCTCCATTCAGCAACCGAGATACCGTAGCTTGCGAGAATCCCGTCCGTCTTGCGATTTCCTTGATGGTCGCCATCGATGTTCCTCATTCGGTGAAGTAAAAGCTTTACCGAATCAGGGTACCTCATCTTCCTATCAGATTGGTAATCAAGTGCACCCTATCGTGCGATCTTATCGCACGCCGTCCGTCATTGACTTTCAACAATACCGTCATCAGTACCGCCAATGCGGCGAACACGGCACCGACAGGACCGAGCCAACGCAATCCGGCGGCATCGTAGGCCACGCCACCAACTGCGGAACCGAGCGCAATACCGAGGTTGCAGGACGTGGAGTTCAACGACGAGGCAAGCGTGCCGCAGCCGGGATAGCCGGTTTCGGCCACATATGAATACAGCACCTGCGAAGGCGAGTTCTGCAGATAGATCGTAAGACCCAGAACCACCAGCAACACCGATCCAAGCATCGCGTTCGCCGTGGCAAAGGGAAGTAGCAGCATGCACACGAACTGCAATGCGTAGGCCTTGCTCATGCCGACGAGCGGCCAAATGCCGGTGCCACGCGTGGCGAGCTTGCCGCTGTACAGGTTGCTCCACAGGCAACAAGCGCCGAACGCCACGAGCGCGACGCTCACATAGGCCGCCGGCACATGCAATTCGTTGGTAAACATGGGTGTCAGGTAGGTGTACCACACATAGCTCGAGGCGAGGCCGAACACCACAGTGAGCACGCCGAGGATGATTCGACGGTCGGAGAACAGCTTGAATTGGCCGAGAATACCCACCTGCGAAGGCACGGAACGCTTCGGCAACACCACGAACATGACGCCGATCATGACTACCGTCAACACGTCGATGACGACGAAACTGGTACGCCAACCCGCCAACCCCGCAATCCACGTACCCATCGGCATGCCGAACACGGAGGCGATGGAAAATCCGGAGAACACCCACGACATGTATCTCGGCTGGTTTTCACGACTCGTGACGTCCGGTCCGAAGGTGAGCGCCACCGCCACAAGCACTCCCGAAACGGAGGCGGTGACCACGCGAGCAAGCAGCAGCATCGGATAGTTCACGGCAAAGGTGCAGATCACATTGCCGGCAAGAAATACAAGCAACAATGCGATCAGTGCACGGAATCGCTGGAATTTCGAACAGATCGCGGCGCCAATCGGTGTGAGCGGCGCATACACGAACGCGAAGATAGCCACAAGATTACCCACCATGGTCACGGCAATGTTGAGATCGGAGGCAATGTCGGGAAGTACGCCCACGATGATGAATTCGCTGGTACCGAGCAGAAAACTCTGAAAGACCAGAATGGCCACGGGAAGCGTGAACAAGCGGTGTGATGCCATATTCGTATCTCTCCATCAATGTAGAAAATCTTCTTCTTTACATGAAAAGAGTAATATTTATCAGCATTCAGAACACACGATGCGATATCATTGAATCGTTTGTAAATAGCAAAATCGTATTGCATTGAACGGAAAATCCATCGAAAGCGAGAACGGATGAAACAATGTCAACCGTTACAGCCTTTGGCGGTATTCTCGGATCTTTCCGAACGCATCTACTACAATCAGCCTGATCTGCCGCTGTATACACGCAATGATGCGCTCTCCCGCTTCGACTTCAGCATGGCCTGTCACTGGCATCGCGACCTGGAGTTCGTACATGCGCTCACCGGGTCGATGAAATACTTCGTCAACGGCGCGATCGTCGACATTCCGACCGGCGACGGACTGTTCGTCAATTCGAATCGGTTGCATTACGGATTCTCACCGACCCGCGAGGAATGCCATTACCCGGCGGCCGTAGTGAATCCTTCGCTGTTCGAATCATTATGGCGACCGGCGAGCGCCGAACTGGACATGCTGTGCGGGCCTGATGCACCGGATTACATGCTGTTGGATCATACTGATTCACGGCATCGGCGCATTCTGCAACTGATTGACGATACCGTGCGGTTCAACGTGCCGAATGCCGACGAAGCCGCCAATCCGCAGTCCGATACGATTCAGGCGATTGGAACGGCGATCCAATTGTGCGGGGCGGCTTTGGCGTTGGTTCGGGAGAGCATGGCGAAAGCGTCTGGTCATCCGACGACCGGACGACCGGAGCCGGCACAGGACCGGCAATCACCATCCTCAAATCATTCGGCATCGCACTCCCCCGCCAATAATCGTGATTTGATGAGTGCGTTGACCATGACCGGCTTCATTCATCAGCGTTTCCCGGAACGAATCACATTGGCCGACATCGCGGCGGCGGGTACCATGAGCCGCAGCCAATGCTGCATCGTATTTCGCGAGTATGTGAATCGCACGCCAAATGAATACCTGACCGATTACCGCATCGAGCAGGCCATGCACATGCTTTCCGGCACCGCTTCCGACGTGACCGAAGTGGCCCGTGCCTGCGGTTTTTCGACGCCCAGTTACTTCATCCGCGTATTTCGCAAGCGTGCGGGGCTCACTCCGCAACAGTGGCGGCGAGCGCACTGACGGGCGACCGTCAAATACAATATCCCTTTATGCATGCGCAATTCCATAAGTCGACCTGGCCAAAGCCGGATAAGCAGCAATCCTTTGCCCCGCAGAGCTTCCGAGGCAAAGGATTCACGAAACCATTCAAGGCCACCGGTCATAAGGGTGGCATCAGCCGGCAAGGTTCCAAGCGGGGTTAGAGGGGCGTGCCCGTTATCCAATAGGCGTGCCCTCAAACAGTTCAGCATGGGATGCAGGCTGCGAGAACCAACGTGCCACTCAACAGGCAGAGCCTCAAATCGGTACCGAAAAGGGCCGAATCTGCGAGAACCGAATGGTTACCCAACAGCCACGGCCCCAAATCACCCGGGAAAAGGTCCTAACCTGCGAGAACCAACCCGTTACCCAACGACCACAGCCCCAACCAGGACACAAAACGGCCGCAATCCGCGAGGAACCGCCCGTTACTCACACCACAACGTCACGGCGGCGTTGTGACCATGGCCAGGAACCAACACAACGCCGCCAGCACGCTACCTGATGCTCGAGCAGGCAATCAGCCTTCCATATCCTCTAGGGCAACGCCCTTGGTCTCCTTCATGAACTTCAGCACGAAGAAGAAAGACACGAAGGCGAAGAAGGCGAACAGTCCATAAATCAGGCCGACGTTGAAGGCCAACAACACCGGGAAGCTTACCGTGACGATGAAGTTCGACGTATACTGCACCGCGGTACCGACGGACATGCCGGCGGAACGCATGGAGTTCGGGAACATTTCGGCGAGCATGGCCCACGAGACGGTACCCCAGGTCAGGCCGAACGCAATCACGAATCCATTGGCGCACACAAGGGCAAGCGGACCAGTGAAGCCGGCGAGTTGCGGCGCACCGTTGACCATGGGTGCGGTACCGAAGAGCAGTGCCAGACCGCCTTGGGTGATGAGCATGCCGATGGACCCGACCAATAGCATCGGACGGCGGCCGACGCGATCGATCAGGAACGTGCCGCCGATGGTCGCGGCGATGTTGATCAACGACGTGATGGCAGTGATGGTGAAGGAGTCCTTCTCGGTGAAGCCGACCGCACCCCACAAAGTGTTGGAATAGTAGAAAATGACGTTGATGCCGGTGAACTGGTTGAGAATCATGAAGCCGATAGCCACCCACACGATCGGCTTCAAACGGCCGACCGGAGTGATGAGGTCGCGGAACGACGGCTTGTGGTCGATGCCGATGGAATAGCGGATGCGACCGATCTGGTCGGAAATCGGAGCCGGGTCGGTGCCGATACGGCCTAGCACGACGGCCGCCTCTTCGTCACGATGCTGTGCCACCAAGTAACGCGGCGATTCGGGAATGGTCAATGCAAGCAGGAAGTACAGCACGGATGGCACGGCCATGCACAGGAACATCCACTGCCAGGTTTCGAGCGGCCCCATGAACACGCTGGCGCCACCGGAGATGTGCACGAGCAGCGCGTTGACAAGCAACGAGATGAAGATGCCAATAACGATGCCCAGCTGCTGGAACGCTCCAAGCACACCACGCTCGTCGGTGGGCGCGATTTCCGCAATGTAGACCGGAGCCACCATGGCCGCAACGCCTGCCGCAAAACCACCGAATACACGGAAGGCGACCAGTACGAAGATGTTCGGCACGATGGCGCAGCCAATCGAGCAGATCAGAAACAGCACGGCGGCGATCTTCATCATCGGCACGCGGCCGATCTTGTCGGCGATACGACCGGCAAGCAACGCACCGATACCTCCGGAAATCAGCGCGGATCCAACGGCAAGACCGAGCAACGCGTCGCCTGTGGCGAATTCGGTTTTGATGGCGTTGGTCGCACCGTTGATGACGGCGGAGTCATAGCCGTAGAGCAGACCGCCGAGTGCCGCGATCAGCGCAAGCCGACGGGCTACGGATTTGTGGGCTTTAATGGTTGATTCACTCAGCGTGGTCGGTTTTGCCACATTCGCTTCAGCTGAAGACATGATAGGTCCTTCTTCCTTGAAAGATAGTGCGATTGTATGGGAAGACGGGTCTTCCCATACCCCCCTTCGGGGATTCTCCCCCATCGGAGGAGGAGATGCCGGCCGAACGGGGTATCCGGGGTTCAAACGGAGCAATAGAGAGATCCAAACCCGTTCAGACCGGCAAGCATTGGTAACGCTGCCTCTCGTTATGAGAGAAGGGCATCGCGACGGGCCAGTAATGCATCGATGGCCTCGACGCCGTCGAGCACGGTGAAGGTGACGGTCTTGCGTTCGCAGGATTGCGCGGCAAGCATATGCAGATTGTCACGTTCCTCATGCCAACCGCGGCCATACACCTTGGAATTCGAGGGTTCGAGACCGACCACATAATCACCGGAACCCATCGACTTCCACTCCATGAAATGCGGGAAATCGGCCACATTGAAATCGATGACCACACCCAGGCCGAGCTTACGGTTGACGACAGCGGCGAAGCTTCCGCCGTCCGCATCGGCCGCCAGTTCGTGGATGTACACGCTTTCCGGCTTGTTGGCTTCGGGCGCACCGATCTCATTCCATGGCGTGACGTCGGCCGCGGTGGTGTCATCACGCGGGGTTGCGCCACGGCTCGGAATGACCACCTGCGCACCTTCGGCCAGCAACGGCCAGCCAAAGTTGCAGTGGTACATCCACATGAGCGGCTCCTCACGGAACGACTCGTTGGTCACCTCATCCTCGACCGTGATAGACGGCTTGCCGTACACGGAACGGATGCGGCGGCGTAGCACCATGTTCTCGCCGAATAGCTCCGCCTCACGCATTTCACCGGACACTTCGAGCACATAATCGTCGCCATCCCAGTAGGCGTCGGAGCTTACATGTTCGGCTGGCGTGGTGCGAATACGGCCATGCATCGGGTAGTCGCCTGCCGGATATCGCGAGCCTTCCGGCGTAGAGTACGGGCCACAGATGTTCTCGAAACCGCAGGTGAAGAACAAACCTCCCATGATGGAGCGCAACGCTTCCTGGCCATTGGTGTCGAATTGGTTGCGACCGTTCAGCCCCGGCTTCGACAGGAATGTGAGATTCTCGCCTTTATATTCGAACAGTGCCACATCGAGCGCCTTGTCGGCCATCGACATGAAGCGCAGTGGCCCGTTCTTGACTTCGACCGCCTTCAGGCCGTGCGTACGACCTTCCTGGTATTCGATCGGACGAACATAGGCGGCCTGTTGCATGCTGCCGACGTGGGCGAGCATATCGGAACGCTTCATCTCAGTCCTCCTGCAATTGGGCTGGATATTCCGGCCATGCACCTTGCTGGGTGCATACGAACGCCGACACCTCTATCGCACGCTCATGAGCGGCACGCAGGCTGAATCCGCGCAACCAGTATGCGAGGAACGCTCCGGAGAAGGAATCGCCGGCGCCGACGGTGTCGGCGACCTCGACCTTCGGCGTCGGCAGCATCGAGATGGTCTCGTCGTCCATCACCAGACTGTAGGAATCGCCGGCGGTGAGGATCACCACGTCGAGATCGAACATCTCCTTGATGGCCTTGACGCATTCGGTTTGCGACGGCACCTTGAACTCCGGTTCGTCGATGCCAAAGAGTCGCGCCACGATCGGTAGTTCTTCATCATTGATCTTGAGAATCGTCGCGCCGTTCAGCATGCGTTCGAGCACGTCATGGTCGGCGAAGCCGGAACGGATGTTGATGTCGAAGAAGCGCACGGTGTCGGGCCCGGCGGCATCGATCATCGCATAGATTGCGTCGCGCGTACCGTGCGGTTCGCGGGCCGCGATGCTGCCGTAGCAGATGGCGTCGGCATTCTCGACCAGTGTGCGTACCTGATCGGTGAAGGCGATGTGGTCCCATGCGCGATCGCGCACCACATCATAGGAGGGGACGCCGTTCTCATCCAAGGAGACGGCGGTGATGCCGGTTGCGTATTCGTTGGTTTGCGCGGCCACGTTGACGCCGCGTTCGGTGAGCAGCTGCACCAGTTCACGACCGAGTTCATCGTCGCCAACGGCGGTGACGGCGGTGGCTTTCACGCCATTCTGAGCGGCATGGTATACGAAGTTGGCTGGCGCGCCGCCCGGCTTCTTGCCGTCGGGAAGCATGTCCCACAGCAATTCGCCCATGGTGAGCACGGATTTGGATTGCGCGTTCATTGCGGATGTCCTTGTTTTTGGGTGAGTTGAGCCAGAGGTACGGCAATGCTGCCGCACCTCTGCAGTAATGATGGGGGAGCTCAGTCTTCCTTGGCTGCCGGATACTCGTTGCAGAGCAGACGATAGGCCGGCTCGTCCTCTTCGATCTTCGGGAAGCGGCCGAGCGGCGCGTAGAAGCGGTTGTCGGTGTTGTCGTCGTTGCACATGGACACCTCGCCCACGAGGGTCGGGACGGAGTCCTCCTTGATGTAGTACTCGTGATAGGTGTACGGATAGAAGGTCAGGGATTCGCCCTCGTTGAGTTCGATCGGTTCTCCTGCCGGTACGTAGTAGCGGCGGCCGTCACGGCACACCAGCACTGGGGTGTCGAGTTTCTCTTCGGTCTCCGGGTCGGCGTTGTACAGGTGGAACACCGCGGTGCCGCCACCGCGCACGATGATGTCTTCCATCTTGTTCCAGTGGAAATGCATCGGGGAGACCTGGCCTGGCATGCTCATCATGATCTTCTCGGCGTACACCTTGGTGTACTTTGGATCCTTCACATTGCCATTGCGCAAGGTGATCAGAGCCAAGCCCTTGTGCTCGAAGTCACCTTCACCGTAATCGGTGATATCCCAGCCCAGGGCGTTATCACGGATCTCATCCCATTCGTGACCCTTTTCGGCCCACTCCTCCGGAGTGAAGCTCAGGTATGGCGGAATCCGGAACTTGTACTGGTCGAGCAGGGCCTCGAACTGCTTGATGACCGCATTGACTTCAGAACGCTTCATGGCGAAAACTCCTTTGTCATACACTGTGACGTTTACGCGTCCGTTGTTATTTTCGATTGTGGCGTATTTTTTCGTTTTCGAGCGGTTCGCCTTTCGGCGTGTCGTTCTCAACAACAAGCATTTTCGATTGATTTCGTTTTACTTGCGATTTCTTTCGTTTTGCCTGTTGACAACAACATAACACAAGGTTACGATAGTTGTCAACACGAAACGAAAGGAAACGAAATGATTTTTCCGCCATAACGATAAATATCGAAAAGTGATTGCTAAGATGGATGACAACACTCGGTCCAGCAGTACACGACAAGGAGCCTGCACGATGATGAAAGCCGAACGCCAAGAGCAGATCTTGAGGAAGATCGACGCCAACGGCCGCGTCGTCGTCACCGATTACGCCAAGGAGCTTGGCGTCACCGAAGCCACCTTGCGCAAGGATCTGCAGGAACTGGATGACCGAGGACTGGTGCAACGCGTGCACGGAGGCGCGATGAAACCGGATACCGAGCTCAGCCGATTCGAGAATCGAGTCGATCTGGGCAAGGACGTCAAAACGAAGCTGGCAGCGGCGGCGATGAACGAAATCTCCGAAAACCGCGTCATCTTCATTGACGGTGGTTCCACCAACTATCTGGCCGCGCAAGCGTTTCCACGCGACTACGCGGGAACCATCATCACCAACAGCCCGGCCGTGGCCCTATGGATGTCCGACTACGACAACGTCGAGGTGAATATGCTTACCGGCACCATTCACCACAAATCCAAGGAAACCGTCGGTTCGGCAGCACTGGCGATGCTGCAGCAACTGCATTGCGATCTGGTACTGCTCGGCGTCTCGTCGATCGATCCTTCGCACGGCATCACCACGCCATATCTGGAATCCGCCGAGACCAAGCGTGCGCTGATCCAAGCCGGAACCAAGGTGATGAGCCTAATCACCCCGGAAAAATTCGGACATGTCTCCACTTACAAAATCGCTGACTGCAACGCGCTGGACGTCATCGTGACGGAAGGCACTCCGGAGTGCGCCGACGCACTCATCGCCATGGGAGTCTCATTGCGCATCATCCGCTGATTCGCAATTCCTTCGGATAATCCGGAGCCAACCTCTCACACACCTCAAGATGCGGCAATGTCGCATCTCTGGGCAAACACACCCAAATACCCCAAACATCAACGGACTTTTGTCAACGATTGACAAGGAGCACATCATCATGACCGCACCATTCAGCGATCCGCATTTCGCCATTTCGCTGTATTGCAGCGATTTCCGTAACCCCGCCGCACAGGTCGAGGTGCTGAACAACTATGCCGATTCCTACCATGTCGACATCATGGACGGCCACTTCTCCCCCAGCATGGGCCTGTGCACCACCTGGATCGAGCAGATGATGCCACTGTGCGCGCTGCGCAAGGAAGTGCACATGATGGTCACCGACATCGACCATTGGATCGATCAACTGGTCGCCGCAGGGGCCACCATGTTGACTCCGCATGTCGAATCACTGGGCGCACACGCCTTCCGTACGCTACGCATCGTTCGCGAAAATGGTTGCGGCGCCGGCATTGCGGTCAATCCGCTCACCTCGTTCTCCGAAATGGAGAATCTGCTGGAACGCATCGACCTCGTGACCGTCATGACGGTGGAAATCGGCTATTCCGGCGAACCACTGATTCCCGAAACACTGAAGAAGATCGAGCGTCTGGCACAGTTCCGCGACGCGCACGGACTGAACTATGAGATCCAGATCGACGGATCATGCAATGAGAAGAATTTCAAGCGCATGCGCGAGGTCGGCGCCGACACCTTCGTGCTTGGCAACACCGGCATCTTCAAACGCTCTCCCGACATCGAAGAGGCCTGGCACATGACCATGGCGGCCTACGAGGAATCCACCGGCGAAAAGGTACGCATGCGCTAACCGGCCTTGCACGACATTCAATTCCACAATCCCCACATCACACGTAAGGAGACCATCATGACCACCGCAACCTCTTTCCACGAATGTGAACGCATCATCATCAACGAACTTTCCGACGTACTGGGCAACGTCGACGAGACCCAGATCGACCAACTGACCGATCTGATCACCGGCGCACGCAAAGTGTTCTTCGTGGGCGTCGGCCGTGTCGAGCTCGCCCTCGAGGCCATCGCCAAGAGACTCGCACACCTCGGCATCGACACCGTGATGGTCGGTCAGATTACCGAGCCGGCCATCTGCGACAAGGACCTGCTCATCGTCGGCTCCGGTTCCGGCAAGACCGGATTCCCCCTGTTCATCGCAGGCAAAGCCAAGTCGTTCGGTGCGAAAGTGGCCCGTATCGGCATCGTCGAGGATTGCCCGATGAAGGAGTACACCGACCTGTTCGTACATGTGCCAGCCGCCGGGAAACCGGGTTCGGGCACCAAGCCGAGCGAGCAGCCGATGACCAGCCTGTTCGAGCAGTCGCTGCTGCTGGTCGGCGACGCGATCGCCATGAGCCTGGTGCGCAAACAAGGCATCGACCTTGATTCCCTGTGGGAGTTCCACGCCAACCTTGAGTAGTTTTGTTGTTGACTTGGGTTGTTGCCAGGGGGCTCTAATCCGCGAGAACCGGCGTATTACCCAACAGGCAGGGCCTCAAACCGGCACTAAAAAGGGCCGAATCTGCGAGAACCGAATGGTTACCCAACAGCCACGGCCCCAAATCACCCGGGGAAAGGTCCTAGCCTGCGAGAATCAGCCCGTTATCCAACAAGCAGAACCTCGCAACCAATAACATAAGCAAGTCCCAAACGCAAAATGGCTGTGACCACACTCGGCGGTCACAGCCATTTCATTGCGGTTCCTACTCCAGTTCCACGGCTCCCGTGTACAGCTGGTAGTACTCGCCCTTGAGCGCAATAAGCTCATCATGCGAGCCGCGCTCGATGATGCGACCGTGATCGAGCACCATGATCACATCGGAATTGCGCACGGTGGACAGTCGGTGAGCGATCACGAACACGGTACGCCCCTTCATGAGGTTGTCCATGCCGGCCTGCACCACTTCCTCGGTACGGGTATCGATGGACGAGGTCGCCTCATCGAGAATCATCGCCGGCGGATCGGCCACGGCGGCACGTGCGATGGAGATCAGCTGGCGCTGGCCCTGCGACAGGCCGGAACCATCACCCTCGAGCACGGTCTGGTATCCATTCGGCAACATGCGGATGAAGCCGTCGGCATTGGTCAGGCGTGCGGCTTCGATGCATTCCTCATCGGTGGCGTCGAGTCGTCCGTACCGTATGTTGTCCATCACGGTACCGGTGAACAGATTCACATCCTGCAGCACGATGCCGAGGGAACGGCGCAGATCCGGCTTGCGGATGCCCTTGACGGAGATACCGTCGTACAGGATCATGCCTTCCTGAATGTCATAGAAGCGATTGATCAGGTTGGTCACCGTGGTCTTGCCGGCACCGGTCGCGCCGACCAAGGCGACTTTCTGACCGGGTTTCGCAAACCAGGTGATGTCGTGCAGCACCGGCTTGTCGGGGTTATACCCGAAGGTCACGTCGGTAAAGCGCACGTCGCCCTGCAGCAGGGTCAAGCGACCATCCGGCGAGGTGATCGCGTTTTCGCGAGCCTTCATCGCCACTTCCGCGGCGCGCGGACTCAACGCATGTGCGGCCTTGAGCGAACGGGTGCCGTCATCGCCTTCCTCACGCTTCCAAGCCCAGTGACCGGTTTCGTGATCGACTTCGGTCATGGTGCGACCGTCGGAGGCGAGCTCCACGTTGACGAGCGTCACGGAACCGCCATCGTCTTCCGGCTTTTCGTCCATAAGCTGGAAGATGCGGGATGCGCCGGCGAGCGCCATCATCACCATGTTGAACTGCATGGAGACCTGTCCGAGCGGATTGATGAAGGCTCGGGACAGGGTCAGCAATGAAATCAGCGTACCCAAGGTGAGCGTACCGAATCCGGACAGGCCGAAGTTGCCGACGCCCGACAGCGCCATGACCCCACCGAGAACGGCAAGCAGGATATACAGCATGTAGCCCATGTTGCCCACGATCGGCATGGTCACGTTGCCCCATGTGTTCGCTTCGGCGGAGGCTTCGAACAGTCGCTCGTTCTTTTCATCGAAGTCCTTTTGCGTGGCATCCTCATGGTTGAAGACCTTGATGACCTTCTGCCCGTTGACGGATTCCTCCACGAATGCGTTCACGTCGCCGATTTCGATCTGCTGCTTGACGAAGTAGCGCCCGGAACGGGAGACGACCTTGCGCACTACCACGAACAGCAGTGCGGAGAAGACCAGCACGAAGACGGTGACCGGCACGGAGAGCCACAGCATCGATATGAGCGCTGCGATGGCGGTGATCGCGGACGAGAACATCTGCGGGAACGACTGGCTGATGGCCTGACGCAACGTGTCCGTATCGTTCGTGTAGCGGCTCATGATGTCGCCGTGTTCGTTGGTGTCGAAATAACGGATCGGCAGGCTCTGCTGATGGGCGAACATGTCGTCGCGAATCTTCTTGAGCACGCCCTGCTCGACGGTGACGATAAGCCACTGCCACAGCCAGCTGCAGAGAATGCCGGCCGCATACAGGCATCCCATAAGCGTCAACGCGCGCAGCAGCGGACCCCAATCAGGATTGTTCGCACCGACCATCGGCAGGATGTAACTGTCGATCAGTGATTGCAGGAACAGCGCGGATCCGGACTGTGCCGCGGCTCCGATCAGAATGCACAGCACCACGATGGCTACGCGCCACTTGTATTGGAAAATGTAGCCGAAGATGCGTTTGGTGGTGCCGGGAGCGGCCTTCTGCATCGGTTTGCCTATGGGACCATTCGGCCCGCCCTGCGACTTTCGTGGTTCGCTTTCCGCGGTTTTCGCCTCGTCGATCGCCTCTTGGCGCTCGTTCATCTCGGTCTCTTCATCGATGATCATTTCAGTCATTGCTCTCTCCTCCTTTCACTGAAGTTCCTCAGGCTGTGCCTGGTTCCTGGTCTGCGATTCATGGATGGAACGGTATTCGTCACAGCTTGCAAGCAGTTCGTCGTGGGTGCCGGCGGCCATGATGTGGCCGGCATCCATGACGAGAATCATGTCGGATTCCTGTACGGAGGCGACGCGCTGCGCGATGATGATCTTCGTGGTGTCGGGAATCTCGTTGTGGAACGCCGCACGAATCAGCTGATCGGTTTTGGTGTCGACCGCGGAAGTGGAATCGTCGAGGATGAGGATCTTCGGCTTCTTCAGCAAGGCGCGGGCGATGCACAGGCGCTGACGCTGGCCGCCGGAGACGTTGGTGCCGCCCTGTTCGATGTATGTATCGTACTTATCGGGGAATTCCTGGATGAATCCGTCGGCCTGCGCCAACTGGCATGCGTGACGGATTTCCTCGTCGGTGGCGTTCGGATTGCCCCAACGCAGGTTTTCGGCGATGGTCCCGGAGAACAGCACGTTCTTCTGCAGCACCATGGCCACCTGGTCGCGCAACACTTCAAGGTCGTAATCGCGCACGTCGACGCCGCCGACCTTGAGCGAGCCTTCGGTCACGTCGTACAGTCGCGGCACGAGCTGCACCAGGCTGGACTTGGCGGAACCGGTGCCGCCGACGATGCCGATGGTCATGCCGGAGCGGATCTTGAGGTTGATGTCGTCCAGTACCGGCTTTTCCGAACTGTCGGAATAGCGGAATGTCACATGATCGAAGTCGATCGAACCGTCGACGACCTCCCTGACCGGATTGTCCGGATTGGTGACGGTGCTTTCCTCATTGAGAATCTGGCAGATTCGTTCGGCGGAAGCCTGCGAGATGATGAACATCACGAAGATCATGGAAAGCATCATCATGGCCATGAGGATCTGCATGGCGTAGGTGACCAATGCGGTCAGGTCGCCGGTGGTCAATCCAAGGGCCGCGTTGTTGCCGGAAGCGACGATCTGCTGTGCGCCCATCCATGCGATGAGCAGCATGGTGCCGTAGATGCAGATCATCATCAGCGGGCTGTTGAAGCTCATGATGCGCTCGGCCTTGGTGAAATCCTTGAAGATCCGCTCGGAAATGCGACCGAACTTGCCTATTTCATGCGATTCGCGGTTGTACGACTTGACTACGCGGATGCCCTGCAGGTTCTCGTCGACCACATTGTTGAGCTCATCATAGGTGTGGAACACACGCTCGAACACCGGGTGCACGATGACGGCCAGACCACACAGGCCGATTGCGAGAATCGGGATGCAGGCGAGGAACACCAAGGAGATCGACGGGCTGATGCGGAACGAGAAGATCCATGCCACGACCACCATGATCGGGGCTCGCACACCCATGCGGATCATCATGCCGTAGGCGTTCTGCAGATTGGTCACATCGGTGGTGAGCCTGGTGATGATCGAACCGGTGGAGAACTTGTCGATGTTCGTGAAGCTGAAGCCCTGAACCTTCTCGAACTGGTCCTTACGCAGGTTCTTCGCAAGGCCCGCGGCGGCGATCGCCGCGAATTTTCCGGCAAGGAAGCCAGATGCCAGGGAGAACATCGAACATACGAACAGGATCACGCCGAATTTGATGATCGCCGGCATGCTGCCGCCGGAAATGCCCTGATCGATCAGCGACGCCATGACCGTCGGAATCAGGATTTCCAGCACGCTTTCCACCGCCACGAATGCAGGCGCCAGCAAGCTGTCCTTTTTGTATTCACGCAGCGATCCGCCCAACGTGCGTATCAGATGCTGTTTCGGCCGTGACTGGTTCTTTGCAACCGAAACCGTTTGCGTTGTTGCGCTCACTCCTCTTCCTTCCCTTCGTTTTCCGCTTGCGATTCATCCGCCCGCACATCACAGATCGCCAGACTGGAGTAACGTTTTTCGTCTCCGATCATGCCGGTCTCCACCAGATTGGATTGCATCACGTCAAGCACGTGCATGAACTGGCGAATGTCGTCATCGTTCAGCCCCTGCAGCAGTATGTTCTCCATGGCGACGGCGTTTTCACGCAACGCTTCGGCGATGTCGCGGGATTTGTCGGTCAAGACTATTTTCTTGAGCCTTGCGTCGCGCCGCACCGATTCACGAACGATCAGTCCTTTTCGTTCCATGAGTCCGAGCACCCTGCTTGACGTCGATCTGGTCACGCCGAAGCGCCGTTCCACATCCTGTGGAAAAATCTCACGTTCCGAATGACGGGCGAGGAAAGCGATGATGTCGATGTTGCCACCGCTCAATCCATCCACCTGCTCGGGACGCGTCGACGCAAGATACCGGTTGATGACGTTGTGCAGAGATCTGATGGCGACGCTCGGCGGCTTGCACACACCTTGGTCCCACGCCTCGGCGAACGCCGGGTTCACCGAAGTCGTTTCATTGTTTCGTTCATCTGTCACGCGCTATATCATAACCCGTTGCACATACAACAGTTGCATATACAACATTCCGCGTGTCGTCGGGTTTTCTCCGACGAGAAGGCACCGGTTCAAGGATTGCCGAAACCGCAAAAACAATCATGGTGCGAACCTCATGATCCCGCCCGTAAAACTCGGGATACGTCACATAAGGTTCGCACCATGATCGATTGTGCAGCACCCTTATGGCTTATGGCGATAAGGGCGGCAGACGAAATCACGCCGCGTCACGTGCCTTGATGCGTTCCATGAATCCGGTGCGATCCTCGTCCGTGATTTCGCGCAGCACACGTGCGGGATTGCCGACGGCGATGCAGTTCGCCGGAATATCGTGCGTCACCACGGCTCCGGCGCCGATCACCGCACCGTCGCCGATGGTCACGCCGCCGAGCACGGTCACATGACCGCCCAACCATACGCCGTTGCCGATCACGATCGGCTTGGCCTGGCACGCGCCGTTTTTGCGCTCTTCGAAATCAAGCGCATGATTGGTGGCGAACAGACCGACCATCGGCGCGATCCACACATAGTCGCCGAGCGTAATCGGCGCATTGTCAAGCATCACGCAATCGAAATTGATGTAGGCATGCGAACCGATGGTGATGTTGCGGCCGACCTCGCAACGAAAGTTCGGTTCGATGAACACGTCTTCACCAATCGATTTGAACAGCCGTTCCATGATCTCACGACGACGTTCGACATCCTCGTAATCGGTTTTGTTGTATTCGACGAACAGTCTCTTCGCCTCGGCGCGCTTGCGTTCGATGTCCGGATGCGAGTCCTGATATACCTCGCCGGCCACCATCAACTCCCACTCGTGACGACCCGCTTCGCTCATGCCAGCCGTCTCGTCGATCTCGGTCATTGTGCCTCCTTGCATGCACTCGTCGTCTCGCCCATCTTACCGGAGCGAGATGCCCCTTACCGGCAAACATGCCGGCGAATCGTTATGTGAAAGGCCGAGGGCCTGGTCCGCACCGGTTCATTCGCGGACTAGGCTCTCGGCCCAAGTCTGTTTGGGTTCCTTTCCGTCGCCTTACTCGGTGACCTTGGCGTATTCGTCAAGCATGAAGGCAGTGATCTTCTTACCGCCTTCGCTCATGAGCATCGGCATGGAGTTGATCGGCATGGACCTGAGGAACATGCGCATCATGTCGTTATCGGGCATCTTCGGCAGATTGCCGGCCTCGCCCTCGGCATACACGGATGCGACGATCTTGGAGCCGACCGGATCATCGGACCATTCGCCGAAGGTAGACCACTCGGTAAGCGGTTCGGCCTTGCCATCGCCATCGAGCTCAACCACGCCGGTGCCGGCGATGTCACGACTGGAAGTACCGACCTCAATGGCGTATTCGCCGGATTCGACATGCCAGTCATCGAACTTCTCGGACCAGTAGGCGAAGGCGCGCTCGTCCAGGTCGAAGCTCACTTCGGCAGATTCGCCAGCCTTGAGGAGCACCTTCCTGAAACCCTTGAGCTCGTGGATCGGACGTGCCACGGCGGACTTGCCCGGAGCCACGTACACCTGCACGGTTTCGGCGGCGTCAACGTCGGAGGTGTTCTTCACGACCGCGCTTACGGAAGCGGTGTTGGCGCCGGTCTTGGCGACCTTCACGTCGGACACTTCGAAGGTGGCGTAGCTCAGGCCGTAGCCGAACGGGTAGTCGACCGCCTTGTCATAGGTGTCGTAGTAGCGGTAGCCGACGAACACGCCCTCACCATAGTCGACATGGCCTTCCTCGCCCGGCCAGTTGATCATGCTCGGGTCGTCGTTGATGTCCATCGGAACGGTCTGGGCAAGCTTGCCGGACGGGCTGACGTTGCCGAAGATCACGTCGGCGAGCGCCG
The DNA here is from genome assembly GCF_000513015.1 of Bifidobacterium sp. MSTE12. NCBI lineage: Bacteria > Bacillati > Actinomycetota > Actinomycetes > Bifidobacteriales > Bifidobacteriaceae > Bifidobacterium > Bifidobacterium sp. MSTE12. The sequence continues at coordinate 178,021 of NZ_AZYA01000037.1, forward strand.
GACCGCCGGCCTGTCCGAGCAGCCAGGATTCGAGGATGCCCTTGGCGTTATCCGCCCACGGCGCCACGGAGACGACGGAGCCGTTGGAAAGCACGACCACGATGTTCTTGTTTTCGGCGGCGACGGCTTCCAGAAGTTCGACCTGTTTGGCCGGAATGTCGAGGGTTTCACGGTCGAAGCCTTCGGATTCGGCGGCTTCCGGCAGACCCAGGAACATGAGCACTACGTCGGCACCCTTGGCGACTTCGACGGCATCGGCGGCCATTGCGGCATCAGCCGGTTCGAGGTCGAGGGTGAAGCCCGGCGCGAACTTGGCGTCCACGCCACGTGCGGTGAGCGTGTCAAGGAAGCTGGTCATCTTGGTCGGAGTGATATGGGAGGAACCACCGCCCTGATAGCGCGGGGTACGGGCGAATTCGCCGATGACGGCAACCTTTGCATCGGATGCGACCGGCAGGATGGCGTCGTCGTTCTTGAGCAACACCATGGATTCGACTGCGGCTTGGTGGGCTACCTCGTCGTGGGCATCCACGTCGAAGCGGTAGCCTTCGACGCTCATGGCGGCGCGGGTCTTGTTGACCAGGTCGATCATGCCTTGGGCCATCCTGTCGAGCTGCTCAGGCTGGATGCGGCCGTCGTGGGCGGCGTAGACGATCTGATCGTCGGTGTAACTCGGCGGCATTTCAAGGTTGAGGCCGGCGTTGAGGGAGGCGACACGGTCATGGTCTGCACCCCAGTCGCTCATGACGATGCCTTCGAAGCCCCATTCGTCACGCAGCACGTCGGTGAGCAGCCAGCGGTTCTGCGCGGAATGCACACCGTTGATACGGTTGTAGGAGCACATGATGGTCCACGGTTGAGCTTCCTTGACGATGTGCTCAAAAGCCGGGAAGTAGATTTCGCGCAGCGCGCGCTGGGAGATGTTGGCGCTGACGCGCAGGCGATCGGTCTCCTGGTTGTTGGCGGCGAAGTGCTTGAGCGAAGTGCCGATGCCCTTGGACTGCACGCCCGCAACGATGCCGATGGCCTCATGGCCGGCCAGATACGGATCTTCGGACCAGTATTCGAAGCAACGGCCGCCGAGCGGGTTGCGCTTGATGTTGACGCCGGGGCCGAGAATCACGGCCACCTTCTCCTGAATGCATTCCTCGGCCATGGCCTCGCCCACTTGGTGGATGAGTTCCGGATTCCAGGAGCTGGACAGGCCCGCGGCCGGCGGGAAGCAGGTTGCCGGCACGGAGTCGTTCAAATCGGTTTCACCGGTGCTGGATGCCAAGGACTTGCGCAAGCCGTGGGGGCCGTCGGTGATCATGTAGCCCGGAATGCCCTTGGCTTCCACGCCCTGCAGATGCCATGCGTCGCCGCCGGAGGTCAGTGACGCCTTCTCCTCGAGAGTCAGGTCGTTGACTTCAGGATAGGTGCTTTCGCTCATACGAACCTCTTTCGTTTGCTCGGCAAGAGTTCAACTCCGAACTCTTTACCAACCGATTGGTAGGTACTTTATCAAAATCGAATACGCGACACGCCAATCATCTTTGGAATTTCAGTTAACCGACCGTAAGGTAATCATAATTTTCCATCCCGATGAGGAACTGTTGTCAGAGCTGCATAGGAGAGAACATGGCCAACGACGAAGTCGACCGCAGAAGCGAAATCCTCAACGCGGCGGTCGAATGCTTCGGCACGCTCGGCTACTACGGAACGTCACTGCAGAAAATAGCCACCATGGTCGGCCTGACCAAAGCGGGCGTACTGCACTATGTCGGCAGCAAAGAAGGCTTGCTGCATGCGGTGCTCGACGAGATGTACGATCGAGAAACCGAAGACATCACCGCCGGCATGGTGCGCAACGAACACCCTCACATCGCCGAAATGTGGCGTAAGACCGTGGCGATCAACGCCAAACGTCCCAAGCTTGTGCACATGTTCTCAACCTTGAGCGCCGAGGCGCTGAACCCCGATCATCCCGCGCACGACTATTTCGCCAACCGCGAGGAGCGTATCGTGGACGTGGCGGAGAACATCCGCTGGCACGTGCCCGAAGGCGTCGACGCCGAACAGGTACTGCGCGCCGGCTTCGCGATGATGGACGGCGTGCAGCTGCGCTGGCTGCGCAAGCCTGGCCAGGATCTCAACGCCATGTGGGTCGAATGCGAGGACGTGCTCTTTCCGCTGCCTCAGTGGGATGGCTACCGCTAGAAGCCAAATTCCTCCAGTCACTGGAACAATCAACCTGCTCAGGGACCTCTCAGAGGTACAAAACATCCAGCGACTGGAAGAATTGACCCACTGAGGAGCCTTTCAGAAGGATGAAACTTCCAGACACTGGAAGAAACAGGACGCAGAGAAGCCATTACGAGGTAAGAAACCTCCATCTACTGGAAGAATTACCCCGCTAAGAAGCATCCCAGCAGGGTAAAACCTCCAGTGGGTGGAGGAATCAAGACGCAGAAGCGAAATCACACGACGGCGCGCGGCCCGTCCTGCAGATCACCGAAGATCACCGAAGACCGGCGTCTACAACGTCACCATGGCACCTTCATCCGCCGCCTTCTTGACGGCGTTGAGCACCTCCAGCGACTTGATGGCGTCTTCCGGCGTGACGATCGGCTCAACCTCACCGCGCAGCACCTTCAGATAGTGCACCAGCTGAAGACGATGCGGCAGTCCCTCCTTCACGCCCTGAATCTCACAGGTGAGCGGCTTCGTCCAGTCACTTACACCATCCCGGTATGTGAAGAGCTGCAATCTCGGCAGAGACAGTGACCCCTTGGTACCCATGATGAAATACGCGTCAGTGTCGAACGGCGCGAAGAACGGGTTCTCTCGTGCGGTCGCTTCCCAATTCCACGGGCTGGCCGCCGCGTCGGAAAGCGTGATCGAGCCAAGCGTGCCGGATTCGAAGCGTACATTGACCACTGCGGAATCCTCCACTTCGAATCCTCGAGCGCTGTTGGCCGCCATGCCTTGAATTTCCACGGGTTCGCCGATCAGATAGCGCATGAGATCAACATCGTGCACCATGTTCACGAGAATCGGGCCGGCGCCTTTCTGCCTGCGCCAGGGAATGTCGTAATACGTATCCGGCTTGTAGATGTTGTAATGCACGGAAACCGTCACGATTGTGCCGAGCACGCCGGATTCGATGATTTCCTTGGCACGCTGCACCTTCGGATTATGCCGGCGATGCTGACCGACCAATACCGGAAGGCCGATTTCGCGGGCCGCCTTCGCGAAGATGCGCGCGTCGTCCAGGTCGTCGCTGATCGGTTTTTCCACCAGTGGCGGCACGCCATGTTCGAGTGCCGCGCGTGCCATGGGCAGGTGCAGGCCGTTCGGCGATGCGATCACCACGCCGTCAAGCGCCACATGATCGAACATGTCATTGTAGTCCGCATACCATTCGACGTCGATGGATTTCGTCAATTCCTCCGATTCGGGCATCGGATCGGCGATCGCCACCAATTTCGCATCAGGATTGTCTTGAATGTAACGGATATGGTCGCGCCCCATAGCGCCTGCGCCGATTACGGCGAGTTTGAGCTGTTGCGTCATAAGTAACTCCTTTGTTGGCGTCGTTTCGCTGTCTGGTTCTTCCTTCGGAATATTCCGCGACTGCGTCTACTTGAGTTTCGGCATCATAGTGCCGGTTTTCCTAACCTTCGTCACCAGCAGCAACACAACGGCAAGGCCGATGAGCGTAATCACGGCCGCAGCATAGAACGCGTTGCGATATCCGACCGTCTCGTCGAACAGGCTGGTGGCGATGCGCGGTCCGATCCACGCACCCAGTGCGTACCCTAGGAACATGATGCCGTAGTTGATGCCCAGATGCTTTGTTCCGAACGTCTCGCCGGTCAGCGGCGGGTAAATCACCAGCAACGCGCCGAAAGCGAATCCGAGTACGATTACACAGCCGATGAAGAACGGCGCGTTCGTTGCGAACGACATGGCCACCATCGCCAGCACGGTAGCAATCAGCATCACGGCAAGGCACTTGAACGCGCCCAGCTTGTCGTACAAAGCACCGAATGCGAGTCGTCCCACGAAATTCGATAACGTGTTGATCGACACCACCATCGCTCCGAAGGCGGCGGCCGTCATCGCACCGACCTGGCCGACCTGATACTGGGCGATCGATGACAGCGCACCGACAAGCATGGTGCCGGCGGTCGCCGCGGCCGCGTAGACGAGCAACAGCACATAGAACCGCGGCGAAGCGAGCATCGCCTTCCAATCAAAGCCGTCGTCTTCGGCATTGTCGGCAGAGGTTGCGGGAGTAGGCGGATTCCAGCCTTTCGGACGGTACCCTTCCGGCACCGGCGAGACGAACAGCGAGCCCAATGTGATGGTGATCCAGAACGTCATGCCGAGAATCTTCAACGCGGTGGAGACGCCGAACGTGCTCGACAGGAAGCTGGCTATCGGAGACAGGGTGGCCGGTCCGATGGCCGCTGCGGCCAACAGGATGCCGGACGCCTTGCCGCGGATGTCGGGGAACCAGCGTTGCGCGGTGGTGAGCGTCGGGTTGTATACCAGGCCGTTTCCCATGCCGGCGATCACGCCGTGGCAGAGGTACAGCATCGGAATGCTGGTGGCCATGCCGGTCAGGAACCAGCCCAGGCCGAATACCAGTCCGCCGACGATCATGACCTTTCGTGGACCGAATCTGTCGGAAATGCGACCCGAAAAGATGCCGGTGACGGCCATGACCGTCTGGAAGATGGAATACGAGAGGCTCACGTCGGTTTTGCTCCACCCATTCTGCTCGCTCAGCGGCGTCAGAAACACGCTGAACAATGCGATGGACGCCACGAAGAACATGACCACGAACGCGGCCGACAAAATGCCGTAACGGTTATGTTCCTTGGTTGCGGTTGCCATATAAGGCTTTCCTTTCCAGCAATTGCTTTTCGAAACCGCAATTGCGATTGTCCGTGCGAAGCCACGCCCCTTTGCGCGGCTTCGCGTTATACCGAGATTTTCGAGTACCGCTTACAGCAGTCCGCGCTGCTTGAGCGAGTTGACCGCGAACTGGCGACGACCGCCCGGCTTCGGCGTCAGATCCCCCATCATCAGGTGGAAGCCACCGTCCACGTTCACTTCGTCTCCGTTGACGAAATCCGATCGTGGCGACGCCATCCATGCCACCGCGTTGGCGATGTCCTGCACTTCACCGATGCGACGGGATGCAATCAGCCGTTCGCGATCCTTGGTGACCTGCGGATCGGCGTAGAATGAGGCCGACATCGGGGTTTTCACAAAACATGGGCATACACAGTTGGACCGAATACCGAACGGCCCCCATTCGGCCGCGATCATCTTGGAGAGCATGCCAAGACCGGCTTTCGCGCAGGAATATGCGCCGGAGAACGTTTCCGGAGAGTGCGAGGCGACCGTGGAGATGTGCACGATCCGACCGGACTTGTGCTGCAGCATCACCTTGCCGAATGCCTGTGAAAGGATGAATGCACCGGTCAGGTTGACGTTGATTACATCCTTCCAATCCTGCAAAGGCAGATCCTCGAGCGGAGCGAACCGCAGGATGCCGACGGCGTTGACGAGCACATCGACGGTGCCGAAGTCCGCGACGATCTTGTTACGCAGGATCTCGACATCGGCGGCATCGGAGATGTCGCAACCGTACCCTTTCGCCTCTGCGCCGTAGGTCTGTGCGACTTCGACGGCAAACGTGCGGGTAGCCTCTTCGCTCACATCCACCAATGCCAGTCGGGCGCCGGCTTTGGCGAGTTCACCGCAGATCGCGGTGCCCATGCCGCCAATGGCACCCGTCACCACGCATACGTCGCCTGCCAATCCCAGCCAGTCATACTGTCTTGAAGCCGGATTTTCGATCATCTTTTCATTCACGGGAGCTTCTCCTTTAAATTTTTCCCAGATTCCGCATCTTTGTCGGAATAATCAGCACCGATGGTAGACTTTGCCCCGAGGGTAAGGTCAAGGAGGACGACGTGGACGCGGAGGACGAACTGCTGACGATTGGCGAGGTGGCCAAATTGGATGGCATCACCACCAAAGCGCTGCGTTACTATGACGCGCATGGCATTTTGAAGCCTGCAGCCGTCGACCCGATGACCGGATACCGCTATTACACACCCGACCAGATGCTTGACGTGGATGTGATGCGCATCTTCATCTCTTCCGGCATCCCGCTGGAATCGTTGGAACAATACCGTTTCGAAGATGGGTCATTGGATTGGCGGAGCGTACTGGCAGCCGCACAATCGCAAGTTGACGAACGCATGAGGCAGTTGCGATATTTGCAGACCACGATCAACGATTACGCCGGCGAACTGGTCCGCAAGGCGCACTCCCCCGCTGATGGTGTGGTCCGTTCCGATCTGCTCCCAACGTGGCTGGTCTCAACCGATTGGCCGTTCGACGCTCCGTGCAACATGAAGCAGTATCTGCGCACGATGACGGACCTGCGCAAGGCCATTCGCGAAGCGTCGGCACCGCATCTTTTACGCCGGGGCATACTTATGGATTTGGAACGGCGACAGGCGTTCGCCTTTCATCAGTTCGCCCCCTCGCAGCACATGCTTGACGTATTCCATTCCGGCGATCGTTCACGATTGATATGCGATTACGATTTTCCCGGTAATACGACCGTCATCAACCCGCCCGGAGGCCCTGCAGAAAGCCAGGTGATCGAGCGTGAATCCCTCGTGGAATGCTTCAACGACGGCACTGCGATGGCGTTGAAACTCAACCCGCGGGATTGGCCGCACGTGACCATGACGGAGATTTGGGGCAGCCGCACGCCCGACGGATCGGTACGCATCCGCTTCACCCGCCATCGCTGCACGCCGCTCTACGCCCTACAATCGTAATTATTCAAATTACGATTTAACAAATTACGATTTGCCGCGCGGAAAAGCACTATCTGCTGTTCGCGCTCAACGGTTTCAGCACCGAACTGGAGAGACTGGCACAGGACGATCCGTCAATACGGCTGGTATCCGTTGAACAGCTCTACCAGTAGTAATGCCACCAATTCACGCGGCACGAACACGCAACACCGTGCGCGCCCAGCTACTGTCCGTCGGCGTAGCCGTCCATGTCAGGACCGTCAAAACCATCGTCGAAACCCGGAACTTCCGGGCCGGGGCCACTAGGACCACCAATGAATTCACGAGCGGACATGCCGTTTTCCTTGCGGGAGGCATCCACGGCTTCCTGTAGCGCCTGCCGAACTTCGAAGCCATGCACGATGTTCTTCAACACCACGACACCATTGCCGGACGACTGGTCGCGCGTGTCAAGAACCAGCGTACTCATGCCGAACAGACGTTGCAGGAACGAACGCTCGACACTGATGTCGACGATACGAAACAGTTTGATCAGATTGAATTTCTCATTCAATATGCCCGTTTTGATGCTCATCTCCTTATCGGTGAGCGTATATACGGTGAAGGTGAACGGAGTACGGCACCAATTACGCTTACGCTGCTTCCACAGCACATTGCCGCTTGCAACTTTCATAGGGGCTCCTTTGTCTCGTACAATAATTGCCACAACACGACGCTTCACGCATATTGTACCGGTTATCAAATGACACAGCCCGCATCATCCACACATGTTCAGCAATCGGCAACATCGCACTCCGTCAATCATGACCCAACGGATCACGATTCCTTGAACGGACCGGAGACGCGATCAACCCACGCGCTTCGAGAAGCGAAACATGAGCAGGGCGAGAATCTCACCGACTACGGCCATGCCAAGGAACACCCACATGCTGGTGGAGAATCCCGCCACGTAGGACGCCGACTGACTCATTCCGGAAGCGGCGTTCGCGCCTGCACATTCGGCGATGAGCGTGGAAGCCACCGCCGTACCGATGGCACCGGCGAGCTGCTGCACGGTGTTCATCACGGCGGATCCATCGGCGTTCATCGAAGCCGGCAACTGGTTCAGCGCATGGGTCTGATCAGGTACGAGCACGAACCCGGAAGCCGCCATGAACAGCGCGTAGGCTATCGCCACCGCCCATTCATGCGCACCGCCAAGCATCATCGCAACGTCCATGACCGCCACGCCCACGAAACCGCAGGAGATGAATTTCGGCGGGAAATGCGCTTTCAGCGCACTGCCGATCAGCGGAGCGGAAACCGCGCCGACCACGGCTCCCGGCAGTAGAATCAGGGCGGCGATCATGCTGGTATGTCCAAGACCTCGCTGCAGCAGAATCGGCAACAGGAAGTTGACGCCGAGCACGCCACCGGACGACATGAGCAGAATCACCATGCCAAGCGTAAAGCCAGGGTACGTGAACATACGCACTTCGATCAGCGGATGTTCCATCCTCAGCTGCACGAAGGCGAACACCGCCAACACCACGACGGCACCGACGAGTACGGTCCAGAATCGCCAATCGCCATTCCATTGCGCGAAGAAGCTGGCCGCGACGATGACCCCGGCCAGACCGAGCGCGATCAGCAGCAACGACGGCGCCGACAGATACCCCTTCTCACCATGACGGATGTCGGGGATGGTTGCGGTACCGAGCAGGAAAGCGATCACAAGGAACGGAATCATGGCGTAGAAAATCCAATGCCAGTCAAGGAATTCCATGACCAAGCCTCCGAACACCGGGCCGATGGCCGGGGCCGCGCAGGTCACGAGGCTGACCAGGCCGAGCATCATGCCTCGCCTGTACAACGGCGCCTTTTCCAGAATGATGTTGGTCAGCAGCGGTAGTGAAACGCCCGTTCCGAGCGCCATGATGAGTCGCGCCGCGAGCAGCATCGGGAAATTCAGCGCAAGAGCTCCGACCAGAGTACCCGCCGAGAACAGTACGATGGCGGTGACGAACAGTGCCTTCGTCGAAAAACGTCGCACCATGAACGGTGAGGTCGGAATCGCCACCGAAAGCAGCAACAGATAGCCGGTGGTAAGCCATTGCACCACGTCAGCGGAAATGGCGAATTCCTCCATCAGTGTCGAATAGGCGATGTTCAGTGATGTTTCGGACAGGATGCCAAGAAACGTCAGGATGGCGAGCGCCACCACCACGACGGTGAGCCGTCCCTCATTCATATATTTGCCGGGCTGCGATTCCTCCCGCATTGTTTCCATCGGTTGCCCCTGCTGTTTTTCGCGTTCCGTCATGATTGGCGATTCCTCTCTCTTCAACATGCGCGACCGCATCGTGTGTCGCACGATTCGGTTGTCCATCTGGTCTATTGCTTCGTCGCCGTATGCGATCGGGACTCGTCACCCGCCATCAGCGTTTCGACGTGCGCCGGCCAGGCATCGGCCACCTGCGTGGTCCACTCCCCTCCCCGATCTGCGCCCATCAGCCGATGCATGGCCTGCAGCGTGGCGACCGTGGTGGCGGCGTCTTGCGGATCGATGCCGGACAATACGCCGCACAGGTGTTCGTGGAACTGATGCACGTACAGTTCACGGATTTCCTCGGCGGCTTCCGTCAGGCTCAACGTCACCGCACGACCGTCGGTTTCGGATGCGTGCTTGACCACAAGACCTTTGCCGACCAGCTCGTTGACCAGTTTCGTAATGCTCGGTGCGGTCACTCCCAGAAAAGCGCTGACGCCGCTGACCCGTGCGACCGGAGTCGGGGATTCGGCCTGATGATTGAGATTCCAGATGGCGTCGATGACGTGCACATGCCGCGGTTTCATGCTTCTCGGTAGTTCCGGCAACGCTTCGGTGATACGTTTCGCCGTCCAGCATGCGTCGATCAGATCACGCACGTCATCCAAAGACAGTTGCCGTCGGCCACTTCGCGATTCCGTCATGACGCCTCCGCATATCGTTACCAATAGTCATTACCAAGAGTAAGTATATGAATGCCCTAGACAACCGGCGGACTTTCCGTATCAGCCGCCAAATCATGTTTCGGAAAACCATAATTCCATTAACGAAACAGGCGTGCACCCATTGGATGCACGCCTGTATTCCACAAAAACCTCAATAGCCTTTTCCGCTACGCACGACGAGCGGCAAGCTCCCTGCCGATCCGGCCGATGCGCCCGTCAAGATCGTAGAAGAAAAGCAATACGGCCATGACCACGACCATGGCGACCGGCACCCATACGAAGGTGTTGACCATGGCGGACACGGTGACGGCGGACTGCGTGGCTCGCGAACCGTCATAGCCGCTGGCGCCGAGGACCCATGCAATGGCGGCCGAGGAGACGCCCATGGCCACCTTCATGGAGAAGCTGGACGAGCTGAACACGATGCCGTCGGAGCGCACGCCGCTTTGCCATTCGCCGTACTCCACCACGTCACCGCTCATGGCATTGAGCGCGGCGTTCATCGGGATGATGCCGATCATGCGCACGACGATGGAGACGAAGAACACCCACAGATCGCTCGGATCGATGAACACCAGCAGACTGCCGGCGGCGACGAGCACAAGTCCCGCCATCGAGGAGTTGCGTTTGCCAAACCTGGCCACAAGAGGGCCGGCGAACGGCAGGCCGATGACCATCGGGATGACGGTGGCCAAACCGATTACGGCGGTCAGATTGGAATTGCCAAGCACATACTTGGCGATATAGGCGGCCATGCCGTTGGCGATGCCGTTATAGGTCCACAGCGCGAAATTCAGGCCAAGCGTGAGCCACCAGTACTTGTTGCGCACCAGCGCTTTGAAATGTCCGCCCACGCAGACCTTGCCATCGTTGCCATCCGTGCCGCCGTCAGATTCGAAGGAAGCGACTTCACACGTATTCGCGAAGGTGAACCAGTAGCCGAACGGAATCATGACGGCGATCACGCCGAAGAAGACGCCCCAGCCGATCGACGTTCCCCCGAACGCGTTCACAATCGGCATGGCGAGCACGTAGACGAGCATGGCACCCACATTGGCGATGGTCATGCGGAAGATGTTGAGCTGCGTCTTTTCACCGGAATCGGCGGTCAGCAGCGAGGTGAGCGAGGCATACGAAACGTTCACGGTCGAATAGGCCACGTTGACGATCGCATACACGGCCCACGCATAGATCACGCCGGCCGGAGAGTTGCCGAACGGGTCGAGGAAGAGGAACAGGAACGCAATGCCGTAGGCGATGCCGCCGAACAGCATCCACGGGCGGGCCTTGCCCCAACGGGACTTGGTCTGGTCGACCAGAATGCCGACGGTCAGATCCCAGAAGGCCACCACCAGACGCACGACGAGCAGCATGGAGGCGACCATGGACGGCGAGAGCCTGACCACATCCGTATAGAACATGGTCAGATAGGTGGCCATGGCGATGTTGCCGATGGACGTCCAGAAATCGCCCATACCGAAGGCGAATTTCGTCAGGAACGTCAGTTTGCCCTGGGGTTTGATGGTTGCAGACATAGTTCTTCCCTCATGTCGCTTTTGTGAGATAACAGGCAGGCCCCTCCCTCTGATGAGGGAGGCGGCAAAGCATGATGTCAGGCCTTGCGAATGCGCACGGCCATGTATTGACGGCCAAGATCGACGCGCACGGAGTTTTCGTAGGCGTCCGGCAGCGTTTCGACGGTCATGTTCCACGTGTCGATCACGTCGACCACGTAGGCGGATCCGGCCGGCAACGGGATTTCACGATACTTCGGACGGAACCAGCCGAAATAGATCAGCTGGTAATCGTCACCACCGCGCAGCACGGGAACGTCCCAGTACTGTGCGGCCTTCTCGACCGCAGGTGCCACGTTTACGGATCCGTTGATCGGATTGGCAATCGGCCATGCCCGATCGGCGTCGAGATCGCCATCCAACGGCGTCGCGTCGAGCGGAACGTCGTCGAAGATCGAACGCATGAACGCGATGCGCGCCGGGGCGTCGCCGTGCAGTTCGCCGCCATGCGCCCACCAGATCTGCTCGCCTTCGTCGATGAGCGTCTCACCGTGGGTCACGTAGCCGCCGCGCATGGCACCTTCCCAGAAGCGACGCATGAGTTCTTCGCCGGTCAGGTTGCCCCAGCCCCAATAGATGTTGCCTTCGTAGCCCGGTTCGTCGCATACGACCGGCTTGCCGTAGGCCTTACGCCAGTCGGCGATGCATTCGGTGGTACGGGTCACGTCCACACGCTGGATGGAGCAGTGGGTGCACCACGGTTCGTTGTAGTCGTAGATCGGAATGCAGTTGTGGATGGAGCGCAGGTGGCCGAACGCATCGTTGGCCATAACCACACGTGCGTACTCACGCCAGTCCTCGAGCGACTTCTGAGGCATGAGGTCGTATTCGTTGGCCAGCGACCACCACACGTTCTTGTAGGCACCGTAGCGACGGGCCATATAGGCGAGGTACATCTCGTCTTCGACTTTGGTCATCTTGGAAAAGCCCCAGTCCGGCTTGTCATACGGGTGCAACAGGATGATGTCCGCCTCGATACCGAGCTCGTCAAGCTGGGCGATGCGGCAATCGAGGTTCGCGAAGAATTCCTCGTCGAAACAGGTGTGGTCGAAACCGGTTTCACGGGTGCCCGGATAGGCGTAGGCCCATGGGTCGGCGGTGTTGAAGTCGTAGAACTTCGGGAATACGCACATGCGAATCTTGTTGAATGGCGCCTTGGCGAGCGTGGCGACGGTGCGGTCCTGCACGTCGGTCGGCTGGCTCACCCATGCGTAGCAGGTGGTGCCGTAAGGCTGGTACGGAGTGCCATCCTCATAGGTGAAACGGTATTTGAGTTCGCTGCCATAGGCTTCGCGGGCCTTGCCGGAAAGCGCTTCGGTTGCGGTAAGCACACGACCGTGGTTGTCCTGCGTCGCCGGAGTCACGGTGAAGACGCCGGTTTGACCGTCGAGCGCCGGATCGGTGCTCCGGGTCGTGAATGCCCACCGCCCCGCCGACGCTGCCATGAAGCGCACGGAGTAGTTGCCGTTGCCGCGATAGAAGCCGCCGACGACAACGATCTGGCCGGTCTCGGCATTGGTGAAGTCGGCGGAAAGCGTCACATCCTGATATGGGTTGCCTTCCGTGGTTCCGGTGAGATTGATTTCGAACAGTCGGTACTGCTCGACCTGGGTCTTGTATTCCGCCATGATTGCCGCCCTTTGGTTGGTCGGTGCCGCACGACGACGTGCGACGCGTTCGAACGTGTTGACTGGTAGCAATCAACAGCAACCGGATACCGGAACAACAATCCGATTGTTATTGATTACTAACTAGTAACTTACTGGTTGATAACTTACTTGTCAACCCACGACACGCCCACAGCCACCCCGACCCCGACCGGCATTCGGCTTCCTTGACACGCCAGGCAAAACACGAATCATCGACGCTCGCCCACGAATCTTCCGCGGACGTCACCGATACCCATCCCACTGCGGCGACGGGAACAGATACGCCTCATATCTTTTCCACTCCCCCAGATAGTCCACGCCCTCGGGATCGGCCAGCCAACGGCCTTCAAGCCCATACATGGCGGCATTGGCCAACTGATATGCCAGCATGCCGTCCACCCCTTCGGGAACCGCCCAGTCAAATTGCGCGAAATTATCCCACATGCCTTTGGTGCGCTCCACGAAATATCGATGTGCCGGATGTTCGGCCGACATGGCCTCGGTGTTGAGCATTTGGAACAGCCGCACCATTTCAGGTTGCCGCACATTCTGTTCGACCACCGCGCGCAACGCGGACGGGATATGCGGACGCTCACCCGCCCTGTCGCCGCCGGCGCGGAAATGGCCCAGATATTCAGTCTCCGCCCCCGACATGTCATAGTAACGTTCCACCACCAGCACCAGCAGATTGTGCTTGCTTTTCACGCGATGGATCACGGCCGTCTGCGTCACGCCGATTTCCGAAGCGATGTCCTGCAACGACAATCCGTGGTAGCCCTTTTGACCGATCAACCGCACGGCTACGTCGATGATCTGGTTGAGGCGCTCTTCGGCGCTCATCCTTTTCGACACCGCTTTCTTCTTCGGCTTCGGTTCCGCCATCAGCGCGGTGATGGCCGATTTGTCGAGCACATCAAGATCGTCGGCACCCACCTTGTCAACCGCCATATCGAGCCTCCTGACACATCAGACAATCACTTAAGTTACCAATTAATAATTATGCCGCAGTCGTATGTGAAAATCGCGGAAAATCAGTAAGACACACCGCAATCACATCAATGATTTGACATCAAAGTTATCGGTAGCTAACTTATAAGTTATCTGGTAGTAACCAGTAACCGGAACAACGAAGTCATCCCATAACCAACTGCAATAGGCACCAAGGAAGGTGTATACACATGGAATCGCAGATCATCGCCGCCGAGGAGCTCGCTCCCGACACCGGCAAGCCGGTAAGCAAACTCAACCTCGGCCGTTTCGGCGCAGGCTTCATCTTCTTCTGCATCGTCTTCATGATGTCCGGCACCATCGGATCCACCGTACTGCTACCGGCCCGCTTCAATACGCTGGGCATCGGTCAGGGCGAGACGATTCTCGGCACGATGAACTCCATCGGCATCATCTTCGCCCTGATTTCCAACGTCATCTTCGGCGCGCTGTCCGACGCCTCGCATAGCCGCTTCGGCAAGCGTACGCCATGGATCATCGTCGGAGGCCCGATCGCCGGCCTCGGTTTCTACCTGACCTCCATCTCCCTCACACTGCCGACCATCGTCGCCTCCTGGTCGTTGCTGCAGATTGGCCTGAACTGCATGATCGCACCGTGTGTGGCGATTCTGTCCGATCGCGTTCCCCAGAAATACCGTGGTTCCATGTCCGCCTTCTACGGCGCCGGACAGATCGTCGGCCAGTCCATGGGCACCATCATCGGATCCGCATTCATCGACGCGCCGAAGACCGGCTTCATGATCGGCACCATCTGCTGGTGCCTGTGCGGCATCGGCACCGTGCTGCTGCTTCCGCGTGAACTGTCCGCAGCCACCGACACAACCGAAAAGTTCGACATCAAGCAGGTCGCCATGCAGTTCCGCCCACCGACCAAGGGCGCACGCGACTTCTACCTGGCGCTCATCGGACGGCTGATGCTCATCTTCGGCTACAACATGATCGTCGGCTACCAACTGTACGTGTGCATGAAGTACATCGGACAGGATGCCAAGGCCGCCGCGGCGACCGTGTCTACCATGGCAGTGATCACCATGATCGTCTCGCTTGTCGTATCCCTGGTTTCCGGTCCAATCTCCGACAGGATCGGCAAGCGCAAGCTGCCGGTGTTCGTCTCCTCCGCCATCATCGCCATCGGCATCGCCGTGCCGTGGGTCCTGAAGTCTCAGTTCTCCATGTTCGCCTATGCGGCGCTCATGGGCCTTGGATACGGCATCTACATGGCCGTGGATCAGGCACTGAACGTCGACGTGCTGCCGAATCCGGACGAAGCCGGCAAGGATCTCGGCATCCTGAACCTCGCCAACACCCTCGGCCAGGTCATCGCACCGATCGTCGTCTCCTCCATCGTGGTCGCCACCGGCGGTTACTTCCTGGTATTCCCCATCGCCATCGCCGCCGTGATGGTCGGTGCAGTGGTGATCCTGTTCATCAAAAAAGTGAAGTAGGTTCACCGACCGCAAGCGGCCCGCACAAGCCGCATAACCGGCAAAGCCCGTTCCCTCCGAGAGCCTCCGCTCTCTCCGCTTTCGGAGGGGACGGGCTTTGCCATGCCAACAGGTCCGTCCGTTCGAAAGCCATCCACTACTTCATTTGCAAAACCATCCCTCAACTGCTAAACTACCAATTGGTAATTAAAGGACATCGCTTCAATGAGGAAAGTGAGCAATCCCATGACCGGCAATACCACCGAACTGCCATACAAGAACCCCGAACTTCCCGCCGAAGAACGCATCGCGGACCTGCTCGGCCGCATGACCCTCGAAGAGAAGGTCGGTCAGATGATGCAGCTTGACGCCCGCAGCGGCGATCTGGACGATCTGATCGTCAACAAGCACGTCGGCTCCATCCTGCACACCTCTCCCGCCGACCTGCCCCGCGCGGTCGAAACCGTGAACACCAAGACCCGCCTCGGCATTCCGCTGGTCATCGGTGACGACTGCATCCACGGCTACTCCTTCTGGCCGGGCGCCACCATCTTCCCGGAGCAGCTCGGCATGGCCGTCAGCTGGGATTCCGAAAAGGTACAGGCCGCAGGCCGCGCCACCGCCGAGGAAGTATCCACCACGGGCGTGCACTGGACCTTCTCCCCCGTGCTGTGCATCGGCCGCGACACCCGTTGGGGCCGCGTGGGAGAAACCTTCGGCGAGGATCCGTATCTGATCGGCGAGATGGCCTCCAGCATCGTCAAAGGGTATCAGGGCGGAGCCAAGGCCGGCGAACCGCTCGCCAAGGATGCGATCTTGGCCTGCGCCAAGCATTTTGCAGGTTATTCCGAAACCCAGGGCGGCCGCGACGCCTCCGAAGCGGACCTGAGCCATCGTAAGTTGGAATCCTGGTTCCTGCCGCCGTTCGAACGCGTAGCCAGGGAAGGCTGCGGCACGTTCATGCTCGGCTACGAATCCATCGAAGGCGTGCCGGTCACCTTCAACAAGTGGCTGCTGTCCGACAAACTCCGCGGCGCTTGGAACTATCAGGGCACGCTGATCACCGACTGGGACAACGTCGGCCGTTCCGTCTGGGAGCAGAAAGTCAAGCCGGATTACGTGCATGCGGCCGCCGACGCGGTCAAGGCCGGCAACGATCTGGTCATGACCACCCCGCAGTTCTATGAAGGTGCGCTCGAGGCGGTACGCACCGGCTTGCTCGACGAATCACTGATCGATGCCGCCGTCTCCCGCATTCTCGCACTCAAGTTCCGTCTGGGCCTGTTCGAGGATCCGCGCCTGCCGGATCAGGAACGTATCGACGCGGTCATCGGCTCCGACGAGCATCAGCGGCTCAACCTCGAGTTGACTCGCGAATCCGTGGCGCTGCTTAAGAACAACGGATCCCTGCCGTTCGCCGCAGGCGATGCGAAACGCATCGCCGTGGTCGGCCCGCTCGCCGACGACGCACAGACCCAGCTGGGTGATTGGGCCGGCAATTCCGGACAGGTCAATTGGATGCCGGACGGCCATCCGCGCCACATGATCACCACCGTGCTCGATGCGTTCAAGCAGCTCGCACCGGCAGGATGCAACGTGGTCTACTCCCGCGGTGCGAATATCGTGGATCTTGTACCCGATCCGGAAGGCGAGTTCTATCCGGATGGTCAGCCGCGACCGAAAATCGGCGTCTCCGCCGCAGTGGACCAGGCCATGATCGACGAAGCCATCGAGAATGCACGACAGTCCGATTTGGTTGTCGCCGTGGTCGGCGATGTGGTCCAGCTCATCGGAGAAGGCTGCTCCACCGGCACGCTGGAACTGCTCGGCGGGCAGAACGCACTGCTCGAGGCGCTGTCCAACGTAGCTCGCGAAACCGGCAAGCCATTGGTCGTGGTGCTCATGAGCTCCAAGCCGATGGTGTTGCCGGCCTGTGTGATCGGCACCAATGGCGTGATCGTCGACGAATCCGCCGCCGAAGGTACTTCCGCACTGCTGTGGGCGCCAAGCCCGGGCATGAAGGGCGGCCAGGCCATCGCCGAAATCATTCTCGGCATCACCGAACCGAGCGGACGCCTGCCGATCACCTTCCCACGCCACGCAGGCCAGCTGCCGGTCTACTACAACCAGATTCGCGGCCAGCACGGCAACCGCTACGCCGATCTCACGCAGGATCCGGCATTCGCATTCGGCGAAGGCTTGGGCTATACCACGTTCGAGTACGGCGAACCGGCCATCACCAACGTTCCGGACTCCGGCGCCTTCACCGAATCCGACACCGTGCATGCCGAAATCACGCTCACCAATACCGGCGAACGCAAGGGTATCGAAGTGGTGCAGGCGTACATCGGCGACATCGTCACCTCTTACAGCTGGACCGATCGCGAGCTTAAGTCGTTCAAGCGCGTCGAGCTCGAGCCGGGAGAAAGCAAGACGGTCGCATTCGACATTCCGGTCGCCGACTGCACCATCGTCGACCCCGATGCCAATCGTATCGTCGAGCCGGGTGAATTCGAGCTACTCGTCGGCCATTCCAGCCGTCGCGAGGATCTCAAGCGCACCGTCTTCACGGTCGCCTGACGTCTTTCCTCTTACATAGTGGGTGAATGCACCGCGCTCACCCACATCCTGACGAAAGCACGACTTGCCGAGAACGCCGTTTTCGGCAAGTCGTGTTTTTTCTTTTCCCGACTGCGAACATATATCCGAGGTTAATTCTATTAGGATTGCAGAGCACGATTCACGCAAGGTGCCGCAATACCGAATCGTGCACGACCGACCGGCTCCAGCAGCTTCGACCAGCCCCTGCAGACCCAATCAGCCCGACAGATTCAATCAGCGATACGCATCCCACAGCGGTGAGGGGAACAGCAGATTCTCCATTTCGGACCATTCCGTATACAGATCGACCTCCGGCTCACGCAACCACCACAGCTGAATGCCATCCATGATCTCCATGGCTTTACGGACGATTGGCCGCATGCTCTCATGCCACGAACCCAGCTGCGGCGGGACGAGCCACGGATACCTCGAATAATTTTCCCAAATGCCGTCCATGCGCGACATGAATTCGTCATGCAGCGGATGGCCAGGATTGAGTGATTCGGCCGCCAGTACCGTAAACAACTGCACCATCATGCGACGGCGCGAATTATGCCGGACCAGATAGCGCAAGTAGGCCGGAAACAACGGCGCGGTCGGATCACTGCCGGGCATGCCCGATGCAAAGAAATCCTCCGGAGTGCCGGTACCGTTGTAATACTCGCTATACACCATCGCCAACATATGATCCTTGTTGCCGACGTATCGCAGCACACCCTGTTTGGAAATGCCGACCTTATCGGCCACATCCTGCACGGAGATGCCGTTGTATCCACGTTCGCTGATCAGCTGCACCGCCGCATCCAGCACTTCCTCACGGCGCTCTTCCGGCGATTTGCGCACGCGCCTCACAACCTCTTCTTCAACCATGATTTCGAGTCTAGCGCCGATGCTGCTTCATTCCCGTTATTTCGCGTCAACCATCATCATAATGAACCGACGTTCCGCAACCGACAAGGAGCGGCCATGAATAACCCCATCATCAACGAGCAGGTCATACGGATGTCATTTCGGGCACAGGAAAAATTGCGCTCCGTGATGAGCGCATCGAGCGCATCATTGCCCGTGTTGGCCGTCGCATCATAGACGGTCAACGATTCGCGCATCTCCTTGACCAGTTCGCTGTGGCGCTGGGGCGTGTATGCGCTCGACGGCGTGGTGACGGTCGGAGCGGTCGCATTGATCGCCATTGCGACCTTGCAGATCCTGCGCCGACGCAAGCGAGACGCAACGGTAGCTGCGGAAACCGGTGAGCCCGCCGCCAATGACGGTGAGTAGTCACGAGTCTGCCCATGCATAACCAATAATCAGCGCGGATGGCCCTGCCCCACAAGGCCATCCGCGCTTCTCATCGATACTCGCCCGAAATTCAGTCGACCGGCTTGGTCTCGTCCGCCTCGTAATCGAAGAAGTCGAAGTCGGCGGTCTTCTCATGCAGCGAAGCGTCGGTGACGGCGATACCGACCATCGTGCCGGTGAATTCGCCATACTTGCAGTATTCATCGGAGAAGGTGGTGGTGTCGAAATCCGGGCCGATCGTAGTCCAGGTCTCGCCGTCATAGCCCCACTCGAACCAGGTGCGGCGGCCTTCGATGCGAAGACGCATGTGAATCGGCTTGTCCTCAACGGCCACGCGGGTGTCGAGCATCTCCGTCTTCTCGCCGTTCTCAAGGCGCACGATGGAGATTGCAGGGCCACCAAGCGTTTCGGAGTAGTACTTGCGCAGGAAGACGTTGTTCATGTTGTCGTAGTACACGGTCAGACCGGCGGAATGCTGGTAGACTTCCGGCTCGAACTCCATCTTCGTGGTGACGGTGGCGTATACGCTGGTCAGCTTGCGGGCGATCAGGCTCGTACGGTTGAGCGATGCGAGTGATTCCTCGCCACGGATGCGCAGCCAGCCGGGACGTTCCGTCACGTTGGCGAAGGTCGTCGGCATTTGGCGCGGCGAGTAGTACCAGTTGCCGATCTCATCGCCGTCGAAGTCATCATGCTGCGGGATTTCCGGCATCGGCACATCCGGCAGATTCGGTTCCTCGACCTCCAGCTTGGCCAGATTGGAGCCGTCGGCCATGCGCAGCCAGCCGTCGTCGGTCCACGTCATCTTCTGAATGGCGGTCTCACGACCGAGCGTGCAACGCAGTTCCGGCACAAACGGACGGCTGGTCAGGTGCACCAGATACGTTTCGCCGTTCGGCAGATCCACGTACGATCCGTGACCGGACTTCTGCAATACGGATTCCGGATTGAAGTAACGCGGCTTCAGATGGTCGTCATCGGCACGCTCGTTGGATTCCTTCGGCTGGGAGGTGACGAGCGGACCGTTCGGATCCGGCTCGTACGGACCCCACACATTGCGGGAGCGGCCCATGGTCACGGCATGGTTGTAGCCGGTGCCGCCTTCGGCGCACATGATGTAGTACCAGCCATCGCGCTTGGTCAGATGCGGCGCTTCGATGCAGCCACGGTCTGTGGCGCCTCGCCAGATACGCTTCGGATAGCCGACCACGTGTTCGGTTTCCGGATCGTATTCCACGCAGCAGATCACGCCGGGCTTCTCATAGCCTTCACGGGTTTCCCATTCAAGGCTGACGATGTACTTTCTGCCATCATCGTCATGCAGGATGGATGCGTCGAATCCGGATGAGGTCAGATAGACCGGCTCACTCCACGGACCTTCGATGCTTTTGGATTTGATGAGATAGTTGTTCACGTCGAAATATCGGGCATTCATGGAGTTCATGACGCCATAGATTACGTAGAACATGTCTTCGGCCTCATTGTAGGTGAGGCATGGAGCCCAGATACCCTTGGCGGAGGGCAGCTTGGTGAGGTTCGGTGTGGCGTCGTCGGTAAGCACATGGGTCAGCAATTCCCAGTGCTTCATGTCCTTGGAATGGTAGATCGGGATGCCCGGGAACCATTCGAATGTGGAGACGGCCACGTAGTAATCGTCGCCTTTACGGCAGATGGCCGGGTCGGGATTGAAGCCCTTGAAAATCGGATTGTGCAGCATTGCTTTTCCTTTGTTTTTGGTGTACGGGATTACTTTTGGATCGGGAACCAGTCTTGGGCGATGCACCGGCCGAGATCCCATGCATCCCAGCCAATCCAGCCGGGAGTGTTGACGGTGTCGGTGAGCAGCTTGTAGTTCCAGTAGTAGAAACCGTGGCCCTTGCTCCAGGCGTTGAGCTGGGATTCGGCCACACCCTGGTATAGCGCGCGCTTCTCTTCGGCAGAAAGCGTCTCGGCCTGTGCGCCTTCCTCACCGTTGAGCACACTTTGGCCACCATGGGTATCCACGCCGCAACCGACGGAGTTGAACAGGCACCACTCGCCCACGATCGTCGGGAAGTATTCGCTCATCTCCTCGATCATCGGCGCGTACGTATTCCTCACGAAATCGTCGTAGCCTTCGACTGTCTGCGGGCAACCCATCATTTCGGCGGTCATCAGATACTGGTGGGTGTCGAGAATCACGTTCTCGAATTCCGGCGCCAGCTTGCCGTCATCACCGCGCATGAAGTCCTTCCACTGCCCGATGTCGAAACCGTCGTGGAACACCACGGCCTTATCGGTCGGCAGAGCTCCCCTGTCGGCGTCGCGCAGGCGATGGTAGGCGGTGACATAGAAGTCCTTCAACCAGTCGAACGCAATCGGTCCGGTGCCTGCGGCCAGTTCCGGATCGACCGCCTTGTACCGTTCGGTCACGTTCATCATCGGCCAGGAAGTGGTGGTGTTCGGTTCGTTGATGATTTCAATGCCCATCAGCGCTTCACGGTTGCCGTAACGCTTGGCGAGACGTTCGAGCACGGACAGCACGAATTCCACCTCGTCGGGCAGTTGCGCCCACTTGCACACGCCGGAGATGCCACCATTGTCGAAGCCGTTCTGGCTCATCGGCGCGGTATGCAGGTCGATGAGAATGGTCAGACCATACTTATCGGCCCAGTTGAACGCCTTGTCGAGTTCGTCGACGCAGCCGATGAACGGCGGCCGGTCGCCGAAGATGAAATACGGCACCGGAATGCGCACGGAGTTCAGGCCCCATGATTTGATGGTGGCGAAGTCGCGTTCGTTGACGTATTCGGCGCGATGCGTTGCGATGCGCGCTTCGTAAACGGCTGGATCAAGCTGGGTCGGCAGATAGTATTCGTCATCCGCGGTGGTGCCGTCGAACAACGTCGGGTTCATCCACTTCTCCAGAACCAACCAGTTGCCGAGGTTCACGCCTTTGATGTAGTTCAGATCCATATGCACTCCTTTGTACGGTCCCATAGTAGTTTCTATGTACTTAGTAACCACTTAGTTAAATCATAATATAATTATCCGAGACATGCAACCGCCAGATCGCCACGACGCTCACGGCTCATGAATCGACCGTTCGCTCGCCATCGGCGCCTTCGTCGGTCGATTGAGCCATCCATCCGTTGCGCCATACACACGTCAGATCCCATCCTTCCAAACCGTTGCCGCCGCGGGAATCCCCCATCGCATCATTGCCCAACAACCGGTAGCTCCAGTAGATCTGCCCCGCGGACACGTTCCACGCATCCAACTCAAGCCGGGCCACTTCACGGTAGATCGCCTTGCGTTCCACCGCATCGCGCTGCCGTTGCGCGAGAGTATTCATCAGGCACCACTCGCCCACCATAACAGGAACATGCCGTGCGGCCAGCCGAATCATCGCCTTGCCGTATGCGACGAACAACCGGTACAGCCACATCGCAGGCACCGGTACGAATGTCTCCATGGCGATGATGTAGATGTGCGTGTCCAACATGACGTTCGTCATGCCTTCCTTCCCGAACCAGCCTCTCCAAGCGCCCAATCGGAATCCGTCATGGAACACGATCACGCTTTCCGGTTTCAAGATGGCTCGCAAACGCCGATACGCGTCGCGATACAGGTCTTTCAAGAATCTCATGGGCACATGCCCGCTGCCCTTGGCCTCCTCCTTGTCCTTGGCATGGCCGGTGGACGGCGCCGTCCGATATACCAGCCAGCTGATCGGCTCGTTCAATACTTCCATGCCATACAATGCCGGCTCATTCCGATAGCGCTTGGCGAGACGTTCCAGCACCGTCAGCGCATATTCCACGGCCTCCGGGTCCTTGCGCCATGTGCATACGCCTGTGATTCCGCCATTGTCGTAACCGTTTTGCGAGCCCGGCACGGTGTGCAGGTCAAGCAGCACCTGCAATCCGCACCGATCGGCCCAAGCAAAAGCGCGGTCCACATATTCGATGCATCCCGGATGTCCCTCCACATCGCCGAGGACGAAGTACGGAACGGGAATGCACACCAGATTGTATCCGTGTGAAGCGATGGCGATGAAATCCCGCTCGGTCACATATGTTTCACGATGGCGTCGTAGCAGCGCCTCCAACCTGGACGGTTCCATCGTGCGATGCATCCAGATTTCATCATCCTCGCCGCATTCTTCGAACAAGGCCGGTTTCATCCATTTTTCCAACACCAACCAGTTGCCGAGATTCACGCCATTGATCTTCTCGTCGACTCCCAACGTCATGCCGGCTCCTTTCGCAGCATGTTGACGCCTGCCATGCGGAACCAGTAACCAATTCCGTCAGGCAGGCGCCTTGCAATACAACACCGGCTTCGAGGGCGACGGTGGGAAGAGAAAGGAAAGACCACCGTTCGGCAGACCCTCCAAGCCGCTGTCAGCTCAGTCAATCGACCGAGCCACCGTCCCCGCTAATCCAGCACAAACGTGTTGAACGAACGCGGGGCCAGCGTCACCTTGAATCCACGGTTGGCGGACGAAGGATCGGCAAACTCAAATGGACGCTCCTCATCGAGGGCGTTCTGGACCACGACCACCACCGTGCCGTCCGGGTTGCGGAATGCGATGGCCATCGAGTTGAAGTGGCCGGTAGTGCCGAGCACCTTCGCACCCGGCTTGACGTAGTGCGAGAAGTGGCGCATCACGTAATATTCCGGATTGCGGCGCACTTCATGCTTGTCGGCGGTGATGGTGAACAGCGAGTTCTGCCACCATCCCCATGTGGAATCCTGGTCGTCGAGGATCATGTTCCAGTAGGTGTAGGCGGTGGCGCCGTTGCGCAGGTAATGGTTGATCAGGTGGAAGATGTACTCTGCATATTCCCAGCTGTTGTCGCCGGTGCCGCATTCGGATTCCGACTGGATCAGCTCGATTTCCGGCCACGACTCATGCGTACGTGCGATGCAGTTCTGTCCGGCCCACTGGTAGGCGATGCCTTTGATGTACTTGCGCGCATCGTCATCGAAGAGGATGTTATCGACGAAACGGTTGTAGTTGTTGAGCTTCATGCCGTAGCCGCCGCCGGTCCACGCCATGTCTTCCGGGCCGTTGAGCGTGCCCAGCCAGATGTCGGTGTCGATCCCGGCTTCGTCGAACGCGGGACCGAGATAGTCGCGGATGAACACCTTGAGCGCTTCGGAATCCCATAGGGCGCTCGGGAATTTCTGGTCGGCGAACACCTCGTTCTGCACGTGCAGCTGGTTCACGGTGATGCCGTGTTCGGCGTAGGCCTGCACATACCTGACAAAATACTTGGCGTAGGCCTTGAGGTTCTCCGGCGTCTGCACAAGACGGCCGTAGTTGTAGGCCTTCGGGCGCTTCATCCACGTCGGCGGACTCCACGGGCTGGAGAACAGCTGCATATCCGGCTGCCATTCCTGTGCACGATGAATGTACGGAATCAGAGTCTTTTCATCATGCTCGACGGAGAAATGCTCCATCTCGTAATCACCGTCGGTCTCGTCGTAGCTGTACCAGTGGTCGGCAAAATCGTTGGCACCGACGGGTGCACGATTGAAGGTGAAGTTCATCTCGTCGGGACTGAACAGTTCCTTGATGATCTGGTCGCGCTCCTCTTCGGTGACCGTTTGCAGTGGCAGCCAGCCGAGCTCGTTGAAACAGCCACCGAAGCCACGCAGGGCCTGATACTCATTGCCGTCGAGCTGCAAGTCGGAGGCGGAGGCGGAGTTGGTGGATTCGATTTCGGAAGTTTTGTCGACGAGTCTGTCGTCTTGCGTGGTTGCGGTCCAGGTGGTCATTGGACACTCCTTGATATCGTCGTTGATATTGGAATCTGCGGTTTTCGGCCTAGGTTTCGACCCATTGCATTCGTCATGGCAATGCAATCGCCCAAGCTGGTACGTTTTCCTGCAGAGGAGCCACGGCGGTCCGTTCCGGCACGTTCGGACCATGCAAGGCCGAGTCCTTGCGGTCCGGAACGGACCGCCGTAGCTTCCCTGTTCGCAACGCCGTCACGTCACGTTGCTTGTTATGATGTTCCTTCCGTTCCCGTTCAGGGAAGGATGGCCTACTTGACCTTCTTGATGGCCATGATGAAGAAGCAACCGATGATGGCCAGGGCGATGGAGGTCGGGAACGCGAAGTTGTAGCCGAGGTTCACCACGAGGGCGGACATCACGATCGGGCCGCACATCTGGCCGAGGGTGGTAGCCATGTTCAGGATGCCCAGATCCTTGCCGGCCTCTTCCTTGTTCGGCAGCACGTCGACGAGCAGGGCCTGATCGACCGCGGAGTAGACCGCATAGCCAAGGCCGGCGATGCCTGCGAACAGGTACATGCCCATGGACGAGGGGAAGACCCACGGCATGGCGATGCCGATGGCGAACAGCACGGACGCCACGACGACCGGGACCTTACGACGGCCGATGATGTCGGAGACCGGACCCGAAATGAAGGAGCCGACCAGAGACATGACCATCATGATCATGGAAACGACGGACACGGTGACGGCGGATTCGTCGACGGACTGTCCGATGTAGTTCTGGATGATGTACAGCTGATAGACGGCAATCATCTGATAGGAAACGAGCATGCAGAAACGACCAACGAACGCCTTGTAGAAGTCATGCGCGCCATGGAATGCCGGCGGACGGAAGGAGACGAGCACGTCCTTGAGGGAGCCTTCATCCTTCGGCAGGAAGTCGGCGGACTCCTCCTTCGGCATGATAAGCATGGAGACGACGCCACCGAGGAACATGAGTACGCCTGCGACGGCGAAGCCCGGGATGAGATTCTTGATGAACAGTGCACCGAGCATGGTGCCGATCGGGGAACCGATGGTGGCACCGGCGCCGTAGAAGGCGGACATGGTGCCGCGGATGCCGGATGGCACGCGATCGGACAGGATGGCGACCATCGGGGCGATCATGCAGTTCAGGCCGAACATGCAGGCGCAGTAGAAGATGGTGAGCAGCACGGCATTATGCGTGGTGCCGGTCAGGAACAGGGTGACGCCGCCAAGCACCGCACCGAACAGGATCCACGGAGTACGACGTCCGAACCTCGAGCGGGAACGGTCCGAGAAGTTGCCGAACATCAGATTGGCGATCAGGGATGCGACCGCGGTGAAGGCGTTGACGATACCGATCAACGCATCCGGATTGACGCCTTCGATGGTCTTGTAATGCATCGGTAGGAGCACTGCGGAAACAATGCCAAGACCCGACATCCATAGTACGCCGAAAATGATGAAACCGGCGCCGAATCGGGCGATAGTGACCTTATCGAGCGGCTTGCCCGTTGCCGGCGAGAGCGACGGGTCCTTTTCCGCCGCCGCGATGTTGGCGTAGTATGCCGACAGACGCTCTTCTTTGCTTGCGATTGCTTCACTCATGAAACTCTCTCCTTCGATTCATGCTTCAGTAGTGAAATGTGTGAGCTGCTTTGCTCCGTTTTGCTAACTACCATATGGTAACTAACTTGTTTTTTACCATAAACCACCCGACGGAAAAACGCAAGTCGGCAATGCCCGACCATCGATTTTCCTTAGGGATCGTCGTTGACCATGCCCCGCAGTACATAAGTTATCTATTACTTAGTAACTGCTTAGTTAAATCATATTACAAAGATATCTGACTGTCATTCTCCGGCGTGTCCCAATGATTTTCAACGATTCCCCCTCCCTCTGCTATAACTTAGTAAGTACAAAAAGGAGAAATCATGCGTCGCCGTACGGAAACCACCACCAAGAAACGAATGAGCGCCGAGGATCGTAGGAAAAGCATCCTCGAAACCACCATCTCGTTCATTTCGCAGTTCGGCTTCTGGGGCTTCACCATTCGCGACGTCGCCCAAGCTCAGAACATCACCGAAGCGGGCCTCCTTTACTACTACAACTCCAAGGAACAGCTTCTCGAAGAAACCCTCAAGTACGCCGATCGCATCAATCAGATCGCCATCGCGAAACATTTGGGCGTCGAAGGCGTGACCGGCGAAGTCTTGCAGGACGGCATTGCATACCATTGCGATCTGGGGCTGAAAGCCATTTCCACAGGCACCGTGGAAACCAATGCCGACCGTCTGGAAATGGTCCGCCTGTACACGTTGCTTGAAAGCGAAGCGCTCAGCAAGGACCATCCCGTGCACGAGTATTTCGAACAGCGCGAGACCAATCTGCTCAGGGAATATGCGTTCGCCGCAAAGCGCGACGGGGTCGCCGATCCGGAGCGCACCGCCTTGCAGGTGCTCTCCGCCATGGAAGGCTTGCAGCTGCGATGGCTCAACGGATCTCACGACATCGACTTCGTGGCCGAGTGGAAGGCCCTCATCGATCTGATCATCCCCTGACGAAAGTCATTCCGCCGTCGTTCCGACCGCCCGGCGTCGGTCGACAAATCTCCTGCGCCGGGCGGATTCGGCTCAACCGACGATAACGACCACGTTCCAGCGGCCAATCGTCAGTTCGTCACCGATGGCAACGGCATCGCCCGCTTTCAGCGCAACATCGGCCGTGGCCACCTCGTCGATCTCGCCTTCCGAGGCGATCACGACCGGCGCGACCACCACCTCACCCGGCACCGGACTGGCGATGGTGATGTCGGAGGCGGAATAGTTGAGCAGATACGTCACCGTCTCGCCTTGAGTGTTCGTGCCCTGGCGAACCGCAATCCGACCTGCGAGCGCAGTGCCGGCGCCCGCGACCCCGGCATATTCCACGGCTTCTCGCATGACGGCGCGAATCGATTCGGCATCCAGCAAGGTGGCGATCCACTCGGCGCTGCCTTTGCCGAAGGTGTTGCGGGTCACGGCCGCATAATCCTTCCATGCATAGTGGCCGTAGGTGGCAAGTACTTCGGTGCCGTCAGCCGGGGCCACCAGCTCGATCAGCGAAAGCGCTTGGGTGGATGGAACACCTTCGAGCGCGCCGGCGAATTCCACGGATACGTGACCGTTCGGGCGGGTGAACTGGTTATAGGTCATGCCGAACACGTCGGTGAGGTTGTGCGGAGCGCGGTCAGCCCACACGCTCACCTCGTCGTCGGAGACGAAGGAACGCATGGTGGAGACCAGATGGCCGCCGTTTTCCACAAACTTACGCAGACGGTCAGTGGTTTTCTGGCCTGTGCAGTACAGGGCCGGGGTCACGATCATCCCGTACCTGGCAAGGCGTTCGGCGTCGGCGTCGGACGGTATGAAGTCGCATTCCACATTGAGTTCGAACAACGCGTCATACACATTGCGCACCACGTCGTTGTACTTGAGGCTGCCACCGAACGGGAAGCCGGATTCGATGAGGAACCAGTCCAGCGCGGACAGCGATTCATTGGAGACCATGATGGCCACCTTATTGCGCTTCTTCAGGTGGACAAGACGCTCCCCCACTTCTGGCTTGGCGATTTCGCGACCGAATACGCCGGCCTCACGGTAGGTCGGGTTCGGTTCCAGGTCGTGGCTCAGCAGGCCTTTCCAGTAGGTTTCGAATGAATTGTGGATGGAATGCCAGTGCCAGTATTCCACCATGTCGGCGCCGGAGGCCAGATGGGAGTATGCCTGCAAGCGCAACTGACCCGGGAACGGAACCCAGCCGTGCTGGCCCTGCGCTTCGGTTTCGAGCACTAGGTAGTTCCGGCCGTCCTTGGTGGAACGGGTCATATCGCCGCCGAATGCGATCTCTTTGCCGGTCAGATCGTCTTCGGTCGGATGGTAGATGTCCACACCGGTGATGTCCACAGCGGTCGAAGCCTTGAAATGGTCGACGGCCGGCTGCACGCCGAAGGAATAACCACGCCATTCGAAATCGAAATTGTGGGTAATGAACTGGTTGTCGTGCGCATATTCGCGCACGATGTCGGCCTGCCACTGCAGGAAGGCGCGCACCTGGTCGCGGCGGAACTTGTCGAACTCACCGCCGAGGGATTCGTTGATGGTCGCGGTCACATCCGGGAAGTCCTCCCAGGAGTCCACACGATTGGACCAGTAGTCGAGGCCAAAGCGATGGTTCATCTCATCGAGGTCGCCATCGAATTTCTCGTACAGGTATTTGACGAACAGACGCTGCATGTCGTCGGAGACCGAATCGTAGTACTTGGTCTCGTTATCCACCTGATAGCCGATGACCGCCGGATGGTCGGCCACGTGGGAGATGAGCCTGCGGATCACGCGCTCACCGTAGAAACGGTAGGTGGCGTTAACGATATTCATGATCTGGCGTGCGCCGTATTTGCCTTCGCCGTTCGGGGTGACGGCGAGCACGCTCGGGTCGAGCTTGACGAGCCAGCCGGGCACGGCGTAGGTCGGCGTACCGACGATGACGTCGATGCCGGCGCGCTGGGCCGCGTCGAGGGCGCGGTCCACATAGGTGAAGTCGAATTTGCCCGGTTGGGGTTCGCAGGTGCTCCACGTGGATTCGGCGATGCGAATCACGTTGAGCCCGGCGTCCTTCATCATCCTCATATCCTCATCGATACGATCGATGCCCTTCATCATGAGGTATTCGTCGTAGTAGGCGGCGCCGAAAAGGATATGGTCCGCGCTGTTGCGACTCATGGCTCCTCTTTCTATTGTCTTCCTTGACATGCACTTGCATTTATATCTAACGGTTATTAGATATAAAGAAGATACATCTCGACACGGCAATTTGTCAAGAACGGCGAGAAATCAGGCATGTCTTATCTAACATCCATTAGAAAACAATACCTCTCGCAAGCATGCGAGTCCGCACGCATGAGTGCAGACGTCAGGCGACGAAGCCTACCGGTAGTTATCCCACACCGGGGAGGGGAAGATGATCCTCTCGAAGAGCAGCCACTCATCGTACAGGTCGATCGGAGGCTTGCGCATCCATCGCAACTGAATGCCATCCATCGCCTCCAGACACATGCGCACCGTCGGCCGCATATTCCGCCATCCACCGACCTCAGGCGGAATATTCCACTGATATTCGGAATAATGCTCCCACACAAGGTTCGGGCGCTCTTCGAAATAGTCATGCAACGGATGCTCGGGGCTGAATCCTTCGGACTCCAACACCATGTAAAGCTGCAACAGACTCTGTCGCTTCGCGTTGTACCGCACCAGAAACCGCAGATATGCGGGAAAACTCATGCCGTTCGGATCACTGCCGGGCAAGCCCGATTCCATGAAATCCCGCGGCGTTCCATAAGCGTCATAGTTATCGGTGACAAGCATCGACAGCAGGTTCTCCTTATTGCCGATATAGTGCAGCAACCCCGGCTGACTCATACCGATCTCATCGGCGATGTCCTTCAACGACGTGCCATAGAAGCCCTTCTCCCCTATCAGTTTGACCGCCGCCGCAACGATTTCGGCCTTACGCTCCTCAGGAGATTTGCGAACACGTTTTTTCCCCGCACCAGTCATGCATCCCAGTCTACCGACCAGCATCCACCCCACGGCCAACACGGCCCCGTTCGCCGACACGCACATCATGGTGTATCGTTTTCCTAACGTCTGTACAAAGGAGCGCTATGACGCAGCCATCAATCCCATCGGTCCCAAACATGCAACTCAACAATTCCGTCCCCATTCTTCAGATCGGTTTCGGCACCTATCAGATTCCGGTAACCGCTACGCAGCAGGCCATCGAGCAGGCTCTGGAAATCGGCTACCGGCACATCGACACCGAGAACGCATGAGACAGAACCTGGATGTCTTCGGATTCAAGCTGGATCCGGATGAGATGCAGGCCATCAGAGCCCTGCACAATCCTGCCATGCGCATTTCCGGCGACCCCAACACGTTCAGTCAATCCCAGTCCCGGGCCAACCAGCGAGCGCGCGGAAACGTCACGGCCTAGCAAGGCACCATCAGATCGACGGAGCCTCCACGAAGGAGACGGGAAGCACCACACTCCCGTCTCCTTCATATGGAATCCCGTTTTCCTTCGCCCGAATCTGCAACAACAGATCATGCGCGGCGGCGCGCCCCATCTCTCTGGGATCCTGCTCCAGCAAATAGATGCCATCGTGCACATACTGGCTCCAACGCCAATCATCAAAACTGACCAGACCGACGCCATCCGGGAAACCGACGCCCAAGGCGCGCAACACCGCCAACACATCGAACAGCAACGGCCCCATCAACGACACGATCGCGGTCCTACCGCTCAGATGACCCAACGCGATGGACAGCTTTCGCTCGATCCAGTCGACGTCATTGTCCTTGACATCAATCGCAATCATCAGAATACCGGATTCATCTGCGGCCTTCCGCAACCCCTCCACTCGATGAGTCTGTGCGGAAATCTCGCTTTTCATACGCGAAAGCACCAAGACATTGTCATAGCCAGCATCCACCAGTCGCTTACCTAGCCTCATGCATGAATCCTCGTTATCCGACATCACTCTCGATACGGAATCGGGAAGATTCTCCGGCTCCCTATCCACGACGACCAATGGCGTGCGCGCCGTGATAATGGAAGAATATGCGTTGAAATCGGAGGCATTGGGCTGAATCACCAGCCCATCAACCCTTTGAGACAACAGACGGTTGATTTCGGCACGCTCCTCCTCGAGAGAATTATCGGAATTCATCAGCATGACATCGTATCCAGCCGGACGCAACTCCTCATCGATGCCTTTGAACAGCAATGACGAAAACACATTCGAGATATCAGCGACCACGACACCCACCACATGCGTATTTTGCTGACGCATCCGCCTTGCCGATGCGTTCGGCCTGTAGTCCAGACGATCCACAGTCTCCTGAATGCGAGATTTCGTAGCCGCGCTCATCTTCCCATAGTTTCCGTTAATAAAACGCGACACGGTCGTCACCGACACCTGCGCCTCACGTGCGATATCCGCAATGGTCGCCTTTGCCATAGCAACTCCCTTTCCGTCGGAATAGTCAATCATTGTACCGCCCCTTCTTCATCGAGTCCGTTCCGTCAACGACACGCCCATCCGACATGCTTCAGTCCCTTGCGCCCCAAGGACTTGAGGCCATGTGGATTGACAATCGTCCATATGGTGTTTATCATAGGGGTATCGATACACCTAACACAACAAAGAATGTTGATTACCATAAGATGTATCGTTAAACTAACCATCACAAAGCCAACGGAGGCATCATGGAAGAGTTCTCACTCAACAGCTTCAATCTGACGGATAAAGTCGTACTCATCACGGGCGGCGCAAGTGGCTTGGGGCAGTATTACACCCAAGCCGTAAGCAAAGTCGGCGCGGATGTGTTCATCGTCTCCTACGACCGACAAGGGTGGGAGGAGACCCGAGCTGCCGTAGAGACCAATGGACGCAAGGCGGTATTCATGCTGCAGGACATCACGGAGCCAGGTGCGGCCAAAAAGATCGTTCAACAGGCAATGCAGGAATTTGGACGAATCGATGTGCTCATCAACAATGCAGGCATGCAACGCAGACATGAACTCGTGGAATTCCCCGACGAGGATTGGAAAGCCGTCATCGAACTCAATCTCAACGCCCTGTACTACCTTTCCCACGAAGTCGCAACGATCATGATTGAGCAAAAAAGCGGCAAAATCGTCAATATCGGTTCCATGCAGTCCTATCGGGCGGGCAAGTTCATCTTCCCGTACGCGGCAAGCAAGCATGCAGTCATGGGACTGACCCGAGCCTATGCCGATGCCCTGGCCCCCTACAATGTGCAGGTCAATGGTCTCGCTCCCGGCTACATCAACACTCCTATGACCAAGGCCCTGCAAGAGGATCCAGTACGAAGCGTTGAAATCCGAGAACATATTCCGGCGGGCCACTGGGGAGAGCCGAAGGAACTGATGGGAGCGATGGTGTTCCTGTGCTCCAAGGCATCCGATTACGTGACCGGTGTCATGCTCCCCGTCGACGGCGGATACCTGCTTCGCTGACATATCGCCAAATACATGACCTCATACCAAGAAACATAAAGGTACCACCATTGTCGCGGGTCCGCTGTTCAACATGCTCCTGCATCGCGTTCGTCCGGATCTATATCGCACAAACATCGACATCGCAGTACTCGGTGATTTCAAAGAATTCAAGGAGGAAGAGACCCCCGGCTTCGCCATCTCCGTACTGACCGCCATGATGCCGGTCATTCTGATCGCCATCGCAACGATCTGCTCTTTCATTCTGCCGGAAAGCAATCCGGTGAACGAGGCCATCCAAGTCGTCGGGGCACCTGATGCCGCAATGCTGCTTTCCTTGCTTTTCGCAATCTGGTCGATGGGATTCGCCCGCAAAAAGACCGTGTCCGAAATCAGCACGTCGATGACCGAGTCCGTCAAGCAGATAGCGATGATGCTGCTGATTATCGGCGGCGGTGGCGCATTCAAGCAGGTACTTGTCGATGGCGGCATATCTGATTACGTATCCTCGCTGTTCGCCAATCTCAACATGTCTCCGCTGATTGCCGCCTGGCTGGTGGCCGCAGTATTACGAGTCTGCCTTGGCTCCGCGACCGTGGCGTCTCTCACCGCCGCCGGACTGGTCGCTCCCATGCTGGCGATGTCTTCAGTCAATCCGGCATTGATGGTGCTGGCAGTGGGTGCAGGATCGGTCATCGCAGATCATGTCAACGACGCCGGCTTCTGGATGATCAAAGAGTATTTCGGTCTTTCGCTCAAGGAGACGTTCCTGTCTTGGACCACCGCCACTACGGTAATGTCCGTAACCGGACTGGTCTCCGTACTGGGCTTGTCACTATTCATCTGACAAGCAACATCCAAGCCTGTGGGGCAGCAACGGCATGCCCCCACAGGCTTTTCTTATCAGTAGCCGACCGCAGGCCGATTGAAACCGGCACTCTCGGCCCTATGCCTGAAACACGTTGGGATGCTTCGGATCGCCTGGCTCGTCGGCCAGTACACCCTCCAGTCCCAGGAATTCCTGCCAGAATTCCAGCGAATTGCCATAAGGAGCGGACTGGCGTCCACGTGCCTGCAGATTCGCCTTGGCCTCAAGCACATCCTCCTCGCGAATGCCATCGAAATATGATTCGAGACGTTCACGATTCGTGGAGTCGTAGAACAGCGAGCCAATGATTTCAGTAAGCCGTTGCGCACGTGCGATCGGCAATGAATCCCAATGACGGAATTCAATGAAATTCTTCAGACGAACATCGTTGAAATGCGTGGAGATCACATGATTGATCTCATATGCGTTAAGCTCACGATCCGGATATGCATCGTTCGCGTTCTCGTAGAATGCAGGATGGTGCAAATCGGCTCCAGGTGTGGCCAGTGCCTCCGGCGTATGCGTCAGATCGGCAAACATCAGCGGTGTGGACAGCACATCCACCGCGTAATCCTCCCAACCGAAACGCGGGTCAAACAGTCCGGGAATCACATTGGTGCGTTGGAAATCCAAATAATCCCACATGCGTTGACGCAGCAACGGATAAGGATTTTCCTGCCCTTCGAAATACGGGGTGTTACGGAAAAACCATGCCAGAATCGGACCGATAACCGTTCCCAAACGCAACTTGGCAATCGCATCCCTCTCGGAAACATAGTCGATGCTCACCTGTGTGGAAGCCGAGCATCGCATCATACACGGGCCGAACTGACCGACGCGGCCAAGATAGGCGGTCATGGCCTTATACCGGTCCTTCGGATTGACGGGAATATCGGCATAGCCCGATTTCGGCTGGTAGCCATAGTTCACCAAACGGAAATCCAACTCATCAAGCACCGGATCGACTTCACGTCGGAACGCACCGTACAGTCTGCTCAGTTCCTCGGGTTTATGCAGGATGCCGAGCGAACATTCGAGCTGGCCACCCGGCTCGAGGGAAACGGAAATGCCCTCACGTCCAAGCCCGACAAGACGTCCGTTCTCCCAGTATTCCTTGCTTTCGTCGTAGTATGGACGAATACGGTTCAACAACGCCTCGATACCGTTTTCCTCGTAATAGTTCACGGCGGTATCGTCACTGTTGTGCACCGGCAGGTGTTCGATCTCCACACCGAAGCCACCGGTTCCACGGCCTTGGCAACCGGATTCGAAAAACTTGACCAGGCTTTCCACATGCTTCGGGTTCGGCTCGGTCAGCAGGTGCGCATACGTAATTCTTGGTGCTGTCATGATGGTCATCCTAACGAAAATCGGCATCCGCAACGCAGGAACCGCTATATGGAAAATCGATAACGCTTATACGCCACCTCAATCTACCGACGCTCAAGGCCCGCCACCGTCGGTAGATTGAGGCTAATCTCAATCTGCCGACGCTCAGACCGTTTCAGCGTCGGTAGATTGAGGAAGGCACTAGGCTGCGGGCTCAGACTGGTGGGCCCTATACGCCTTCTTCGCCGCCGAAATCATCAGCTTGATACGGTTGAGCTGGTTGGCTTCGGAAGCGCCCGGATCATAGTCGATGGATACGATGTTGGCCTCCGGATGCAGACGCCGAATCTTGCCGAACATGCCTCGGCCGGTCACATGGTTCGGCAGACAGGCGAACGGCTGCGCACAAATCACGTTCGGGCATCCCGATTCGATGAGTTCCAGAATCTCGGCGGTCAGCAGCCAGCCTTCGCCGGCCTGTACGCCCACGGAAGTGACCTCACCGGCCTTCTTGACCAGTTCAGGCATCGGCAGGTCCTGGGAGAACTTGCCGTTTGCCAGACCGATTGCCTTGCGCACCGGATTCAAATACAGGTCCAAGCCCTTACGCATCAAGGCATAGCCAAGCTTGCTGCCACCCATACCGAGATAGTGCTCGTTCCAGTCGGCAATGTACGGACGGGTGGTCATGAACTCCATGATTCCCGGCACCACGGCCTCGCAATCCTGTGATTCAATCACATCGACCACGTGATTGTTGGCATCCGGCTGGTACTTGACCAGAATCTCACCGACTACGCCGACGCGTACCTTGCGCGGCTCGTCTTTCAACGGCAACTTGTCGAAGGACCTGACGATTTCCTTGACAAGCTCCTGATACGGCAGATACCCTTTGCCGATGAACTTGCGTGCCGTCTTGGAGAAACCGTGATGTTCAAGCGTTTCACGCACGATGACATCCCACGTCTCATACAGCTTGTCGGCACTTCCTGCGGTCACTTCGTACGGACGCACCCGATACAGGCATTTCATCAGCAGATCGCCGATGACCAGCGCCTTGACGGCACGATGCAGCAGAGATGGGGTCGCCTTGAAGCCCGGATTGTCTTCGATACCTTGAGTGGAGATGGCAATGACCGGAATCTGTGGATAGCCGGCATCCACCAGCGCCTTGCGGATCAGGCCGAAGTAGTTGGTGGCGCGGCACATGCCGCCGGTCTGCGTGATGGCGAGCGCAGTGGTGTCCGGATCATACTTGCCTTCCAGAATCGCATTCACAAGCTGGCCGATAACCATGATGGCCGGATAGCAGGCATCGTTGTTCACGTACTTCAGGCCGATTTCGACATCATCGCGGCTGGCGTGCTTGAGAATGTCGAATTTATAGCCGCCGGAACGGATCACGGATTCCACCAATGAGAAGTGAATCGGGCTCATCTGCGGAGCCACGATGGTGTAGTCCTTCATATCCTTGCCGAATGGAATGCGGTTCGCATATTTCGACATGGTGGCGGAATTATGAGCCGTCTTCTTGCCTTCCCGACTTTCGCCGATGCCATTTTCAGCGGCACGCCTGGATGCGGCCTTCACGGCTTCGGTAAGCTTCGGATTGGCCTTCATCACCGTATCGAGCATGATCTGACGGCCCGGAGTCGGGGCGGCGGAACCGGTCTTGCGGAATCCACCCTGTCCGGCCTGCTTGATGGCCGCGGTTTCGGCGGCCTTGAGCTCAGCCTCAGCGGCCTTGAGCTGTGCCTTGACCTCGTCAAGCTTGGCTTTGGCGTCGGCTACGGCGTCGGCATTGCCGGGTTGATCCTGCTTGGTGGGCATGGATGCGGCAACGGCGCGCTTGTGATTGCGTTCGCGCTCCTCGACGGCGGCCTTGAGCGAACGCAGTCGAATCTTGGCCGCGCCCAGATTGGACACCTCGTCGATTTTCAGCATGGTGTACACGTCGGCCTTGTCCGCAAGGATTTCGGACACCTGATCCGTGGTGATGGCGTCAAGACCGCAGCCAAAGGAGTTGAGCTGCACGAGTTCGAGCCCCGGATAGGAGGCCACGAAGTTGGCGGCCGCATACAGTCGGGAATGGTAGGCCCACTGATTGGTGACGCGCAATGGCATCTTGGTCACCTTGCGGTCACCGACATGGCGGAATCCGTTGGCGTTCTTCTTACGCGGATCTTCCTCGCCCTCGGCCAGGAATTCGCTCAGGGCGAGCTTCTGCCCCGGCTGCAGGTCACAAATCGAATCCTCGGAGAGCACCACCATGCCGAGCGCGCAGATAGTTTCCGGAATACCATGATTGACTTCCGGATCGATATGATAGGGCCTGCCCGCAAGCACGATGCCGCGGCAGTTGTGTTCCTTCATGTAGGCGAGCGCCTTCAGGCCCTCCATCTGCACGTCGTGCTTGAACACCTCGTTTTCGGCGTAGGCGGCCTTAACCGCGGTCTCGGCTTCCTCGCGGGTCACGTCAGCCCAGGCGAACTCCTCGACGATACGGTCGATCATAAGTTCGTGGTTGGCCATGTTGAAGTACGGGCGCATGTAGCGCACGCCTTCCTCACGCAGTTCGGGCATGTTCGCACCGATGACCACCGGATAGTTGGCCACGACCGGACAGTTGTAATGGTTGTCGGTGTCCGGAACCAGGTTCTCCTCATATGACACGCACGGGTAGAAGATGGTCTTGATGCCCTTGTTGAGCAGCCATTTGACATGGCCGTGCACCAGTTTGGCCGGATAGCAGATGTTCTCGGAGGCGATCGATTCGATGCCGGTCTCGAACAGCTCGTGCGAGCTACGGCCGGAAATCATTACCTTGAAGCCGAGCGAAGTGAGCAGCGTGAACCAGAACGGATAGTTCTCATACATGTTGAGCACGCGTGGAATGCCGATTTCGCCACGGGTGGCCTTCTTGTCGGTGAGCCTGCGGTAGGCGAAGCAACGCTTGTACTTGTAGTCGTACAGGTTCGGCCTGTCGGAGCGTTGCTTTTTGGAGTCGCCGCCGCGTTCGCAGCGGTTGCCGGTCACATAGCGCGAGCCGTCTTGGAAAGTGGTGATGGTGAGCTTGCAGTGGTTCTGGCATAGCTTGCATACGTCACGTTCGGAGGTCATCGACAGGTGGTCGAGGTCCTCGCCGGAGATGATGTTCGATGCAGTGTGCGTCACGCCGTCGATCACGATCTGCTTGATGCCGGTGTTCGCCGCATCGTCAGGTTCGCCATCAAGTCCGTCGGATACATCGGAATAATGCATGCGCGCGGTCAGGGCCGCTCCATACGCACCCATGAGGCCCGCGATGTTCGGTCGGGTGACCTCACGTTCGGTGAGCAGTTCGAAGGCGCGTAGCACGGCATCATTGAGGAACGTACCGCCCTGCACCACCACGGTGTCACCGAGTTCGCCCGAATCACGCAGCTTGATGACCTTATACAAGGCGTTGCGCACCACGGAGTAGCACAGACCGGCCGCGATGTCCTCCATCGAGGCGCCTTCCTTCTGCGCCTGCTTGACGGATGAGTTCATGAAGACGGTGCAACGCGAGCCCAAATCCACCGGATGTGTGGAGTTCAGGGCCGCCTGCGTGAATTCCTGAATGGTCAGGCCCATGGATTGCGCGAAGGTTTGCAGGAACGAGCCGCAGCCTGAGGAACAGGCCTCGTTCACGGCGATGGAGTCGATTACGCCGTCGGAAATGGCCAGATACTTCATATCCTGGCCGCCGATGTCGATGACGGCGGTGACGCCCGGGCTCGCCATTTCGGCACCGCGGTAATGGGCCATGGTTTCAACCACGCCTTCGTCAAGGTGCAGGCCGGTGGTGATCAGG
Source organism: Bifidobacterium sp. MSTE12 (assembly GCF_000513015.1). Classification (NCBI taxonomy): domain Bacteria; kingdom Bacillati; phylum Actinomycetota; class Actinomycetes; order Bifidobacteriales; family Bifidobacteriaceae; genus Bifidobacterium; species Bifidobacterium sp. MSTE12. The sequence continues at coordinate 217,225 of NZ_AZYA01000037.1, forward strand.
CCTTCGCCGTAACCGGTTGCGCAGGAGCGCGCGATCCACGCGTCTTGCGGCAGTTCGTTCTGAATTTTCTTGACGATGTTCACGGCGGCGGTCAGCGGGCTGCCTTCGTTGGTCGCGTATGATGACCATACGATTTCACGGTCATCGTTCACCAGCGTTGCCTTGATGGTGGTCGATCCGGCGTCGATGCCGAGGAAATGAGGACCGATTGCACCTTCCAGCGTACCGATATGCACATGCTCGCGATGATGACGTTCGTTGAACGCCTCACGTTCCGCCTCGGTCGGGAACAGTGGAGGCATGGTCGGCGTGTTCGCAGGCAGATTCTTCAAATCCTCGAGATTCTCGAGAATATCCTCGCAGGTACGTGCCTCGAAATGAACGCCGTCTTCCAGCTGGTCGGGCTCGCCCGCCAACAATGCCGAACCGAAGGCCACATACAGGTGAGCGTCGGTCGGCACGATGAATTCGTCGACCTTGCCTTCAAGGGCGCGGTGGAAGGCTTCGCGTAGTTCAGACATGAAAAAGAGCGGCCCGCCAAGAAAGATCACGGTGCCGTGAATCGGTCGGCCGGAAGCCAGGCCTGCGATGGTCTGTGTGGCCACGGCGGTGAAGATGGAGGCGGCCAGATCGGGCTTCGCCGCGCCATCGTTGATGAGCGGCTGCAAATCGGTTTTGGCGAATACGCCGCATCGCGAAGCAATCGGATAGAGCGTCTCGTAACTTTTGGCCATGTCGTTGAGCCCCGCCGCATCGGTGTCGAGCAGGGTGGCCATCTGGTCGATGAACGCGCCGGTACCGCCGGCGCATGAACCGTTCATGCGCTGTTCCGGAGTCGGCTTCAAGTAGGTGATCTTGGCATCCTCGCCGCCGAGTTCGATGATCACGTCGGCCTGCGGATATTCCTGATCGATGGCGCGGGTCTCGGCGATGACCTCCTGCACGAACGGTACATGGAGATTGTCGGCCAGAGCCAGGCCGCCGGAGCCGGTAATGGCCAGTCGGATCGGCTCATCGCCACGATCCCGAGCCACGAGTTCCTTGTGAATGTCTTCAAGCAGTCCCGCCACTGTGGCGCGTACGTTGGCGTGATGACGACGATAGTCGGAGAAGAGCACGCCATCGAGCGCGTCGGTCTGGTCGAGCACCACGGCCTTCACCGTGGTCGAACCGATGTCAAGACCTACACGCAACGGCTTCGTATCGCGGGATTCGACCGCGGTATCTGCTGCTTCAACCATGTATACCTCTATACCTATTCGTAGTGCCGGTAAGCCTCCCCCGTGTCCCCACAGGTGACCATGGCCCGGTTATCCAAATATGTAATGGTAGTCTGTGGCCACGCCTAAGCGACCATCGTGCCGCATGATTCGCGCGACACAAGGCGTAATTTAGACAATTATTTTAGTCAGCCTGTATAGTTTTCAAGATGGTCAAGGGGACACCCTTCAGGAAGCGTCCCCCTCCCCCGCGGCACGGTCCTTGCCGTAGATTTCCGGAATGACGCGGAGTTGGTCGTGCAGTTTCGGCCAAATGACGATTTCGCCGGATTCCAGTGATTTCGGCACGTCAATGATGCGTTGGTTGGAGCTTCCACGGAACTGCAGCAACGAGTCATGCAGATCCTTGATATAACGACCATCGACAAGAATGTCGACCAACTCAAGTAGCTCTCGCTTGTCGGGACTTTCGCCTTCACGCATGAGCTCCTCCCACGTATAGCCGGTCCAGCACCAGATGTCTTTGGTATGTCCGTACCGTTCGCGGATCTTGCGCGCCAAAGGAATCAGGATGCCGGTGTTGAGCATCGGCTCGCCGCCGAGGAAGGTAATGCCCTGCACGAAGCTTTGCCCGACATCTTCGAGAATCTGCGCTTCCAGTCTGTCGTTGTACTCATGCCCGGCCTGAAAATCCCAGATCGAGGAGTTATAGCAGCCTTCGCAGTAGAACGGGCAACCCGAAACATACAATGAGCAGCGAATCCCTTCGCCATCGGTCATGAGAAAACGTTTGTAGTCGGCCACCATGTTGTGACTCATCCGGTTCGTCCATTGGCCGGCTTTGGGGTTATTGGAGCGTTCGGTAGGGATGAACGGCCCACGATCATGTTCGTTCGGCGCGAAATCATGTCGTTTGATCGCCGTGCTGACGCTGCTGATCACATCTGCCTCCTCGATAACACATACCCCTCTCGCGAGGGAGGTGGCATGCGAAGTATGACAAAGGGAGGGACAGTGAAGTCTGGGCTCCCTGATCCCTCCCTACCAAGCTTCGTCGGATGCCCCTCGTCATGAGGGGCATTACATGACTTTACTTGGCTTCTTCGAACCATTCGCGTTCGGAGCCGTCCTGCAACACGACATGACCGGTCTCACCGCTCATGTGCTTGACGCGATGGGCGATCTCCTCATGGCGACCATGCACCATCGGACGTTGCACCGGGTTACCCAAATAGCCGCAGGTACGCTTGGTCACATTGCACTTGTCCGGGTCGGAGTTGCCGCACTCCGGGCACTTGAAGCCTTCTTCAGTCGGTTCGAAGTCGCCCTGGAAACCACACATGAAGCAGTGGTCGATCGGAGTGTTCGTACCAAGGTAGCCGATGCCGATGTTGTAGGCGTAATCCCATACGGCCTCGAGAGCCTTCGGATTGGCCTGCAGGCACGGGAACTCGCAGTAGTTGATGAAGCCGCCGGAAGCGAGATAGGGGAAGTCCTTCTCGTAATTGAGCTTTTCCATCGGGGTGGGCTGCAGCCACACCGGATAATGGAAGGAATTGGTGTAGAAGTCGTGGTCGGTCACGCCTTCCACCTCGCCGAACTTCTCGCGGTCCATGCGGTTGAAGCGGTCGGTCAGGGATTCGGCCGGCGTGGAGTACACGGAATAGTGGTACCCCTCGGCCTTGCACCATTCCTTGCACAATTCGTTCATGCGGCGCACGATTGACAGGGCGAATTCCTTACCCTGCGGGTCCCAGCCGTGGTCGCGCATCCAATTCTTGCCATAGAACACGCTGGTCGCCTCATACAAGCCGATATATCCGAGGGATACGGTGGCGCGTTCATTGCGGAAGAGCTGGTCGACGCTGTCGCTGGCACCAAGACGACCGAATGCACCGAAGCGGAACAAGGTCGGGGCGTTGACCGGCGCGGCCTGCTTGCATCGCATGATGCGGTACTGCAATGCCTGATGGGCGACGGCCATGCGCTCGTCGAAGATCTTCCAGAAACGTTCCTTGTCGCCGTGGGATTCCAACGCGATGCGCGGAACGTTCACGGTCACGACGCCGAGGTTCATACGGCCGTCTTCGACGTCCTCGCCGGTCTTCGGGTCGATCCATCCCTGCAGGAAGGAACGGCAACCCATCGGAGCCTTGAAGGATCCGGTGATCTTCACGATGTTCTCGTAGAAGATGACATCCGGGTACATGCGCTTGGTGGCGCATTCGAGCGCGAGCTGCTTCATGTCGTAGTTCGGATCGCCCTCGTCGGCGTTGATGCCATGCTTGACGGAGAACACCAGCTTCGGGAAGATGGCGGTGTGGTGTTCGGAACCGAGGCCGCGGATGCGGTTGAGGAAGATGGCACGCTGTACCTCACGAGAGAACCAGTCGGTGCCCAAACCGAAACCGACGGTCACGAACGGGGTCTGCCCGTTGGACACACGGTTGGAGTTGATCTGGTATTCCATGGTCTGCATGGCGTCATAGATGGCCTTGCGGGTCTGGATCTTCGCCCAGACCTCGCGCAACTGTTCCAGGCGTCCGGCTTCCTTGTGGAACGGCTCGTCCATCGGCAGCGGAGCACGATCGGCCTCGAAGTGCAGGCGCTTCGGCTCGACGTTCTTGGACAATGTGACCTGACGCTCGGCGATTTCGATCGGCAGGTCGTCGGGCATGATCTCGTGGGCCTGCTCCAGGAACTTGGCGTAATCCTTCTTGGCGTATTCGGCCAAATGCTCGTCGGCACGGTTGGCGGTCTGCCCTCCGTACTGGCTGGAGGCCACGTCCTTCATGATCTGGGTAATCTGCGTGGCCGCAATGCTGATGCTGTTCGGCGAACCCATCGGGGCGTTGCCCAAGGTAAAGCCGTTGGCGAGCATATCCCAATAGTTCGGCAGCGAGCAGTTGGATTGTGCGGTGAACGGCGAGTAATCGGCATCATGGAAGTGGATGTCGCCCTTCATATGCGCGTTCGACACGGCATCCGGCAGCATGGAGAAGGCGGATGCCTTGGAGACGGCTCCGGCCAGCAGGTCACGCTGGGTGGAGTACACGTTGGAATCCTTGTTGGCGTTCTCACGCACCAAGGATTCGTCACGATTCACCAGTCGGCTTACGGCCTCGTTGATATCGGTGGCCTTGGCGCGTTCGATATCCTTGTTCAGACGATAGTTGGTGTAGGTGCGGGCCACGTCGTACAGGTGATCCTCGATCAGGCCATGCTCTACAAGATTCTGGATGTCCTCGATTTTGGCCGGACCGTTGTAGCGTTCCTTGATCTCAGCCTCGACCTGGTTGGCGATACCACGGATCATCTGCTCTTCCTGCGGGCCGATCTTCTTGTCGAGATCGGCGAAGGCGGACTTCACCGCGCTGATGATGTTGATCGGATCGAAATCGACCACACGACCATCGCGCTTCTCGACGAGCACTTTCTCCGCAGTGGTTGCGGAGGTCGCGTTCATCGCGCCCAGAACCTGAGTTTCCATTTCTCGTCCTTTCCGAGTCGGGCCTTCCGACTGGTCTCCATGCTTCGCATCGCATGTCCTGTTTATATCGGCTTCAAGTACTCTACGTCATCCCCAGCACTATATCTAGTAGAGGCACGCCGCCATAGAAACTAGATATGGCACTTTTCGGCGCCATTCCGCCATTATTTGATTTGTGTGACAAAGGTAACGATACCGGTTCCGGAGTGTCGTTTGGCATTTGCTCCACAGAGGACTATATACGCGGGGGTAGGCGCGCGCAACCGCGTGCGATCCATACATGGCGAACGCCGTTTTCCGAGCCGTCATTGTCCGCAAGATGGAGGAATCTTGACAACATGACTTGGACTCCGGGATACAACCCCATGGCAACGCAGTCGCAGCCACAGCCGGGCCTCAAACAGCCTGAACAGCTTCCCCGCCTTGCCAGCGAAACCACAGCGGATAATCCTTGGCCGGTAAGTATGCTCAGCGAGAAATTCCATATGGCCGTCGAGCGTTGGCCTTCCGTATGGGTGGCCGGGCAGATCACACAGATCAACACCCGCCGTGCGGGCAGCGCCTATCTCACCCTGCGCGACGATTATCAGGACATCGCAATGGAAGTCAATGGCTTCGGCCAATTCGCGGCGGCCGCCACGCCGTTTGTGCAGGGCGATCGTGTGATCATCCACGGCAAGCCGAATCTGTGGATGAAACGCACGTCGCTTTCGCTCAGAGGTGACGCAATCATCGCAGCCGGCGCAGGCGGCAGTCTGAAGGCGATGATCGACGAGCTGCGCAAAAAGCTCAAAGGCGAAGGCCTGTTTGATATCGACCGCAAAATGCCGCTTCCGGAATTCCCGCATTGCATCGGCCTGATCTGCGCCCCCCAGGCACGTGCGGAAGGCGATGTGATCACCAACGTACGCCTGCGCTGGCCGGTAGCGAATTTCAAGGTGATGCACGTACACGTGCAAGGCGAGCAATGCCCGTCCGACGTGGTCGCCGCCATCCGTGCGATGGATGCCGACCCGGATGTCGACGTAATCATCGTCGCCAGGGGCGGCGGCGCCTTCGAAGATCTCATCGGATTCTCCGACGAAGGTGTGGTGCGAGCCGCCGCGGCGGCACAGACCCCTTTGATCTCGGCCATCGGACATGAGGATGACTGGACCCTGCTCGACTTGGTAGCCGACCTGCGCGCCTCCACCCCTACCGACGCCGCCAAGAAAGTGGTGCCTGACGTCAATGAGCAGACACAACTGATCAACGTGCATCTGCAACGCATGCGCATGCGCATCGACGCGACGATCGCCAACGAGATGCGACTGGTCGAAGGCTACGCGAACAGGCCAAGCCTGACACAGCCGCTGACCATGCTGGAACCGCATCAACGGTTCCTCGATGACGCCCGGAACCGTATGCGCATCGGACTGACCCGCATTCTCGACGACGCCAGCCTGACCATCGAACGCTCACGCGCATCCCTGACGGCCCTCAGCCCGCAATCCACCCTCAACCGCGGCTATGCGGTGATCCAAAGCGCCGACGGGCATGTGATCGACGACGCGAACAACGTCAAACCCGGGGACGAGCTCACCATGACCCTGAAGCACGGCATGGTCGTCTCCGAAGTCAAAACCGCGACTACAGCAAGGAGTCAACATGACCAGTGAAACCAGCACCCCGGCCTCCAGCCTCACCGACAAGGAACGCGAGGCCATCGAGCAGATGCCTTATGAAGAGGCGCGCGACAAACTCATCCAAGCCGTCCAGGCGCTGGAAGCCGGCGGCCTTAACCTCGATCAGTCCATGCGCCAATGGGAAATCGGCGAGGCCCTTGCCAAGCGGGCGCAGAGCCTGCTGGGCGAGGTTCGAGCCAAGCTTGACGCAGCCCAGGCCGAACAGGCCACGGCCGCGAATACCGCAGGAACTCAGGACAACCTGTCCTGAACTAGCTGATCTGCACCGTCGCCAGCAGGGCCTTGTGGTCGGAGCCGTCAATCTTCTCCGACTTCACCTGCCCCGCCAACATGCCGGAGTCGAGCACGATGTGATCGATTCCGGCGAAGGTCGGCACATAATCAATATCCGCAGGCCATGAGAACACGAACCCGCCTGCCGCCTGCCTGGACGCATCGATGAAACGATTCCCAAGAAAATCCCTGAACGGCGTATGGTCGTAGGTGGCATTGAAATCACCCATGAAAATGTACCGGGTATCAGTATTGAATTTCATACGGGCCAGTTCATCCAGGGATCGCCTCCACTGCTGCCAGCGGCTTCGGGTCGGCGAAGTGGTGTGCACGGAAACGAAACGGACGGGCGTGGTGCCGCCGTTGAAGCTCACCGTGCCACCCGGCATGAACGAAGCGCTGGAATCCACATCATCATCCGCAGGGTCGCCAAGCGGGGTCGCCGACCACAAACCGTTGCCGTAGACGCCATCCGAACTGGAAACCTGCGAATATGGCAGATAGTCGGCGATGCCGGCCCTGTTCAACGCATCCACGAAATCATCCGTGGTCTCCTGCAGGGCAAGCACTTCCACATGCTCGCTTTTCACCAAGTCGACTATCTCCTGCGCATCGGCACGTCCTTTATATACGTTGCATGTCATCAGACGGGCATACCCGTCATCCGTGTTCATGGAAGCGCCGGAAACCGCGGCAATCGCGGCGCGAGGCAGTTTCGTCTGATTGTAGAAGAACGGATACTGCCACCATATCTGCAATCCGATTGCTGCGATCGCCATGATTGCGGCAAAGCCACGTCTCGAAATCACGGCAAGAACCAAAGCGACGATGGCAAGAAGGGCGAACCACGGTACCAATGACACGACGACCGGCATATAGGGCCACGCCTGAATCGATTCCGGAAGAATGTGCGTAGCCGTGCCGAGCAGGGACGCAAGTGCGAACACCCAGGCCAGCATGCCGAAAATACAGTTGCGCACATGGTGCGACCTACGACCATTCACCAGCCGAATCGGTTGGACCGGTCCGGCTGATCGGGTCGTACGTGATTTCGCTGCCTGAGCCATAGTTCCTCCTTGCGCGCGGCATGATGTCATGGATGCCAGCCGATGACGGCGCGAACACAAGCCGCGCAACGCCCCTACCCTACCGCATCGCGAAAGAAATCTCGCCCGTATTCACCGCCTTTGCACATGCCACGTCCGTAAGGTGTGTAGAATATATCTTCGTTGCCTCAGTAGCTCAGTGGATAGAGCACTTCTCTCCTAAAGAAGGTGTCGTAGGTTCGATTCCTATCTGGGGCACTGTGTTTTGTTCGTAAAGCGATGCCATGCCGTCTGATCGTAGCGGATGGCATGGCATCGCTTTCAGCCAAGTCAGTCAGCTGTTCCCAATTCAGCGTGCATTCTCCTTTCAACATGATTGCACCATCTTCCTTGTGATCATCAATTAGGCAAGAACCGGCAGCACAATCGCCGAAGGCATTTCTGAACCCATATATATGGTCTGGACGGCCTTGTCTGCACCGGTCTGCTCACTCCATAGTCCGGCACGATTGGTATGCACCGAATATTGTGGAAAATCCGATGATGCGATATCGCAACGAATTCGCGATCCGGCAGGCACCTTCCAGCATATGTCCCACATCTCTACGCTCACCTTGCGTATATCACTAGGCGTGTAGGGTTCCGCATCCGGCGTATCGAGCGCAATGGTGGTGATGGAACCGCGGTAGTTGCGTGCCGTACCATCCGGGTCGACGCACATCAGTTTGGCAGTGAACGCCGTATCGGAAGCAGTGGAGGATATGTAAAGTTCCACTCTGATAGCTCCCTGAATATGCACATCCTGTTCAAATGGTGCTGTGAGAAAACTGAGCACATCGGCACGGTAACCCGGTTTCGGCTGAATGCGAGCGCCAATTTCCTGCATCGTGGTCAACAAGGCCTCACCACCACGAGTTGCGACAGGATTGGCCGGATCATAGTTGTACTGCAATGCTTCCATCTTCGCTTTCGGCCGATCGACAAGGGCGTGTGCGTTCTGATCGGATTCGTCACCGGACAAGGCGAAGAACAATCGGCGCTCTTCGACGTCATCGGCTGATAGCGGCCATTGCGTTACGGTGTGCCAGGAATCATCACCGACCTCGTAGTATTCAACCTTACGTTCCGGAATCCGATGCTGTTTGAGGGTCAGATCGAACCATTCCAGTGCTGCAGGCACCTCGGTGGCATTGAGGTTTGCGGGCTCGAGCCCTTCAAGAGGATTATTGAAATAATGGTTCCAACAGCCGATACGCAACCAAGAGTGTTTCTTGATATCGGGGTCGAGAGAGGCATAGCCGGTAAGCGCACTGCCGAGATGATGATCAAACCATCCCTCATTGATGAACATTGGAACCTTCACGTTGGAAGGAATCTTTTTGAGCAGCCCCCAAAAACCTTCATCCCAGTAGGAATCAGTCCCTTTTGGATGACTGATCCAGTCGCGATACCAGTCGAGACGGCCTCCCCACATATCCTCATCCACGGTCATTTGCGGCAGATGCAACGAGGACTTGAGATAGTCGGCGTTAACGGGATGCCCGGCGTTCTGCATGGCCCATGCAGTAAGCACGTCGCAACGGAATGAGCCTTTCTGATAGGCGGAAGAGAATCGGTCGGTGCCATAATGGTTCGCACAGATGGATGCCACCTTGGATGTGGCGATGTCGGCCACGACCCAGCAGGTCAGGGATAGGTATGAAGTACCCCACAGGCCAATGGTCTCGACCCAATCCTGCGTTTCCAACCAGGCAAGCAAATCAGCACCGTCATTGCGTTCATTGATATTCGGCTCCCATGTTCCGCCGGATGTATAGGTGCCACGACACCATTCGCATACCATGGCATAACCGCGTTTAGTAAGCTCTTCACCATGCAACCTCCATAAATCGACTTGCTGCGGGTAGGGGCAACGCACCACGATGGTCGGATATGGTCTTTTCATGACAGGCGTGTAGATATCAGTGGTCAGTTCCACGCCATCGCGGCAGGAGACCGTGACGGTCCGCATGGTTCCGGACGCATATTTCGGCGGGAACCCTGAGCTGTTATATTGGTTGCGAATATTTTCCAGATACTTCTTGAGAAACTCATCTGCGTCACTCATTGTTTGGCTCCTTGTGTCTGTGTTATTGTTCGGAATTGTTCTTGGCCGCCTTCATCGGGCGCAGTTTGTACGCAGCTATTGCGCAGACAGCAGCTACCATGTAGAAGACGACATTGGAGATGAGCGACGGCATATACGAACCAGCAGTATCGAACACCGTCCCGTGGATGGTGTTGGCGACTGCTGATGCAATGCCGCCTCCGACGGAGATAACGCTTAGAATCATGGGGTAATCCTTCAGCCCAAAGAACTGACGGATCATCCAAGGAAGGGATACCAACACCACTCCCTGGCCGATACCCGCAAGGAAGCCGGCAACCGTGGCTACCACTGGCACACTGGTAATCGCCATGAGACCCCAGCCGCACAGTCCAAGTGACGCATACAAGGCGATGACCACCTCGGTTTTCACACGGTCGAGCAGGATGCCGATAGTCGCCTTGCCGACGGCCGCACCGAGCATGATTCCGGAAACGACCAGAGACCCTTGTTCCAAAGTCAGGCCGCGTGCAACTTCCATACCGGAAACGTGCTGCACAAGCGCCGCAACGGACTGCAGCAGCACGGCAAGAATAACCAACAACGCGAAGGAACGGGTCTTCGCTGCCTGTTTGAGCGACAGACCCGGCAGCTCGCCGTCCTGTTCGGTCTTGGCAGCATCGGCATTGACGGTATGTCCATAGGCGCATTCGCCTTTATCTTGGTCGGGATGGAATTTGAAAGCGAACATCGCAAAGGGCAGAATGCATATGGCCAGAACAAGTGCGGTAACACGGTATGAAGTGCGCCAACCGAAATTCGTAATCCAGGAAGAAACAACCGGATTAAATACCATGCCGCCGATGCCGCTGACGCCCAGCGCAATGCCCATAGCCAGTCCCAGCTTATCCTCGAACCAGTTGGCGAGTAGCACACTCGGCGCCAGAGTGATCGGAATAACGTAGGCGACACCCATCAACGCGAAAGAGATGTAGAACTGCCACAGCTGGGTGAAGAATGACTGTGCGAGAAACAAAAGAGAACACACCACCACGCATACGGAAATTAGGACACGTGAGTCGATACGTTTCATGATGTTGCCTGCAAGTAGCGTGGTCGGCATGGCGGCGATGGCCATAATTGATGCGGCCAGCGCGATCTGGGTGCGGGAAATCCCCAATTCGTCGCATAGCGGTGTGTAATACAGGCCCATCGTGTTCACGATGAAGCCAAAACCCACGAAGGAGAGCACGCAGCATCCGGCGAAGACCAACCATGGTCTCCAGTTAGCTCGTTGTTGGGTTGACATTCGAACCTCCATGTTCGTTGTAATTCCGACATTGGAATACATGCTTCTTTCTCAGGGAAAGGCACCGTTTCACATTAGTAAGTAAGTAGTTACTTACCTATGTAGAATCAATATATCACCAAAGACGGAGGTGTCAACAGCGCGTGTCCCATGGTTTTCTCTATCGGATATGCTGAAATGTGCGAAACGTAACCTGCGGCGTCGCAACGAAAGGGATTGCATTGAGGAAACAGAGCAGCGAGCGGATTGACGAGATCGTGCGGGTCGCAACCGAAGTCATCGGTGAACGAGGTTTTTTCGGCATGACCATCCAGGAAGTTGCCGATCGTACGGGACTCAGCCAGGCAGGCGTACTCAAGCATGTAAAGAACAAACGGAACCTATTGGATCTGGTATTGCGGCAATATGACTTCAGCGAGGATGAGAACAGCTCAAACAACTATCTCATCCGCAAGCTTAACCTCTCAAAGGAAGAACTTTCCAAGCATCCAGCACTGATGCCGGAATGGTATCGGGAAATCGCGCGGTTCAACGAGGAGAACCCTTATCAGACCCGCGCATATCTGGTGTTGCGGGCAGAAGCATTGCACGAGTCGCATCCGGCACATGAATATTTCGCGCATCGAGGCCAACGTCTGCGCAAGCAGGTCGAACAAGTCCCTTGGAAGCTACCTCCGGAGTATTCGAAGCCTGAGCAGGTAGGCCTTCTCTCCATGGCGATCGGATCGGCAATGGAAGGCCTCGAGTCACGCTGGCTGGGCGAGCCTGACATTGATTTTCTGCAGACATGGACAGCATATGAGGATATTCTTTTCCCGCTCCCCCACTGGGAAGGATACCGCTGACGGTATCACAAAGCCTCGGATGCCGGGAGACGAATAATACAAACGATGCAAGCCGATTCGTCCTGTTTCTCATAAGTCCTGCTTATAGTCTTGCCGCTGGAATCCGTATAGCAGAGAGGCATTTCGCCCAAAAGTTTCCGATAGCATGGCCATCGTCGTAAAAAGCCAGTATCCGCCTTGAGAGAAAAGAGAACGAATGTCTCAGACCACCATCGCCAAACGTGCTGTTGCCATGTTCGCCGTCGCTACCGCAGTATTCTCGCTGGCCGCCTGCGGTGCCAACTCATCCGATAAAAACACCTCGTCTTCCAACGATGTTCAAATTATCAACATTGCAGGAGTGACCGGCAAGAAACCGTACACCTATGTTGATGGCGATAATTACACTGGATACGATTTCGAGTTGCTGAAAAAAATTGATGAGAAGCTCCCTCAATACGAGTTCAAATACACGGCCCTTGCACAGGACGCTCTTCTCACTGGCCTGCAAAGCGGTAAGTATGACGCAGCCACCTGCTCCTTCTACGGTACGGCCGAGCGCTTCAAAACTTTCGACTATTCTGAGAATCCGACCGGTCTGAGCGACGCTCGTCTGATCATCCGATCCGACGAGAAGGATATCAACTCGCTGGAAGACTTAGCGAAGTCCGGCAAGAAGCTTGCCCCCATCCCAACCGATGATGCCCGCTATACACTGATTAGCCAGTACAACGAAGAACATCCGAACAACAAGATCGAGTTCGAAGGTGCGACGGAGAAATCCGCCACCGTCGCCGATGTTCTCAAGGCGGTCGGTGCTGGCAAATATGATGCGGCCATCTATCCGTACACCTCATTCCAGAGTATCAAGGATGAGCTGGACCTCGACCTGACCACCACTGATTCCATCGGCTTGTTCCCAACCGTGTTCCTGTATCACAAGGGCGACAGCACCGCCAAGCTCCGCAAAGATATCGATAAGGTGCTGGACGATTTCCGTCAGGATGGCACGCTATCCAAGCTTTCCGAAAAATGGTATGGCGAAGATGTGTTTAGCCTTCCCGGCGCAGACAAGGTGGACAGCGTCATCTACTGGGAGTGACGTTCTCACTCACGGAGAAACAGCTCGCCGTAGACCGTTAGGCTTTGCGGCGGGCATTGACTTTTATGACTCATTTGCGTTAACAAACGATTGGCGGGAACCATGAAGGTGGCCATTCTTTCGGCGGGTAATACCGGTCTCGCCGCGGCTCTGCATTTACAGTCCCTTGGATACGATCCGATGGTATATACACGTGACGAAGCTAAGCTGGCTGCGTTGCGCGACGGGTCCATAGTGTCGGCTGGCTCGATGGAAGGTATCTGGAACATCGACGCCAGCAACGAATTGGATGAAGTTCTATCTAATGCCGACTTCATCGTTATATGCACATGGGCAAATGCCCACAATGACATATTTGAGAGGATCCGTGATTGGGCCCGTACGCACGTTGACCCTATTCGAATCATCATATTCAACGGCAATTGGGGGGCATATGAGGCATTCCAGACGTTCTCGGATGGTCAGGTGATTCAGCCGAGTCGCCTGACCATCGCCGAAACCGCCGGCATGCCTTATGTGGCCGAGCTGTCTTTCGATGGCAAAAGCTCGGACAACGGTATCTCGCTGGAAATCAAAGGAATCAAAACATCCATCGAAGTGTCCTATGCAATAGACCATGATGACGCCAACATATTAAGGAAATTCCTGCACCGCGCTTACAGGGAGGTACACCATTGTGATACTGTGTTCACCTCATCGCTGATGGCTCCGAATCCCATCATTCATGCCCCCCTGTGTCTTTTGAACATGACGAAAATCGAGATGGGATCTGACTACCGTATATTGTCTGAGGGGTTCACCGAGCGCATGGAAAATCTTGTACGTCATATCGATGACGAACGTCATGCACTAGCCGACGCCTTGGGCAGCTCATACACACCTATAGTGAAGCAGCTCAACAGCTTCTGGGGAAGCGACTATGGCACACTCTTGCAGTTGTTCCAGTCGAATTCCGTCTATTCGACGCTCCACGGTCCGAAAGATGTACGACACCGTTTCATTCAAGAAGATCTTCCCTACGGAATTAAGCCAATCGTGGATTTGGGACGTCTGCTCAACGTACCGGTAACGGCATGCAGTGCATTGCTGACCCTTTACGAAGACTATCTCGGTAGACCATTCAATGGCCCCATCTTCAACAAATCCATAGTGGACAAGTTGCGCCAGCCTTCAGCCAATCTTTCATAGACAGCCTCAATGTGGTCAACCATGGGAAGGGATATGATGTCAATTAACGTCAGCGACGTCGTCAAAAGTTTTAACGGGAACACCATCCTAAAATCTGTTTCATTTACTCAAGAAAAAGGGAAGGTGTTTTCCATCATTGGACCAAGCGGATCCGGAAAGACAACACTGTTGCGTTGCTTGAATTTCCTTGAGCGGGCTGATTCCGGCACGATCAATCTGAATGGAAAGACCGTAGACCTCGCCACGAAGGACCATAGAGACATAGCCTACGTGCGTGGCGCAACCGCTATGGTGTTTCAGTCATACAATCTATTCGCCAATCTGACCGCGTTGCAGAATGTCACCGAAGCGCTGATTTACGCAAAGAAGATGCCGAAAAAGGAAGCCAAGCAATATGGTCTTGAACTTCTTGGCAAGGTAGGCCTTGCCAAGAAATCTAACTCATACCCCAAGGAACTGTCCGGCGGACAGAGACAACGCGTAGGTATCGCGCGCGCAATCGCAGTGAATCCTGACCTGCTTTTGCTGGACGAACCCACCAGCGCCTTGGACCCTGAACTTGTAGGCGAAGTGGAACGGGTTATCGAACAACTGGCGGCGGAGGGGCGCACCATGCTGGTCGTCACCCATGAAATGGCACTAGCACGCCGGATCTCATCCAAAATCATCTTCATGGAGGACGGTTCTATTGTCGAACAAGGGTCCCCTGAACAACTGTTCGACCATCCCGAGCAACAACGCACCAAGGAATTCCTCAGACGCTACCGTGGTGAGGACTGAATAATGAATACGTACTTTAATCTATCCGCATTCTTTAATGCCTTTCCCATTCTGCTGGCACGATTGCCATACACCTTAGGCATCGTTCTAGCGTCGGTCTTGATTGGCATGTTCATCGGTACATTACTCACGTGTCTAGGCCGGATCCACAATCGCATGGCCAAAACGTTGATTACGGCATATGTGTGGCTGATGCGCGGTACACCATTACTGTTGCTTCTGTTCATTTCCTATTACGGCTTGCCGATGTTGCTTTCCGCCTCTGGTGTCGACATCAATTCAAGTGACCCGCTAATCTTCGCATTGATCGCCTTTTCTCTAAGCCTATCCGCTTTCTTCGAAGAGACGCTGCGTGCTGGATTCGATGCCATCGACAACGGCCAGCTGCAGGCGGCCCAGTCCCTTTCGCTACCGAAACTGACATACTATCGACGAATCATCATCCCCCAGGCATTGATTAACAGCCTCCCTAATTTCGCCAGTCTTCTAATCACCGCCATCAAACAGTCCTCAATTTTGTTCACCATCGGCATCATGGACATATATGAGAAAGCCATCACTTTGTCCGCAGAAGATTTTGGCCTGTGGCAGTTAGAGATATTCCTCGCACTCATGCTGATTTATTGGATTCTCGCTGTGATCATTGACAAAGCGACCACACTGATTTACTCCGTCTCTCTGAAAAAGGTGGCCTGACATGACATTTGATATGCAGTACGCCCTCGAACATTTTACCGATATCCTTCAGGCCGCACCCGTTGCAATCTGGGTCACCGTTTTTTCAGCATTCCTGGGATTGCTCGGTGGCGCCATCTTCTGCACAATCCGGCTCAATAGCATTCCCCTGCTAAGTACAATCATCGGCCTGCTTGTATCACTGATTCGCTCTACGCCCATTCTTGTACAGCTCTATGTAGTTTGTTATGGAATGCCCCGCATCACGGCCTTGCTCCATCACGATCCCAAACTGGCTGCAAATGTAAACATCTACCCGAATACCGTTGCAATCGTAACGTTCTCGCTTTACGCCAGCGTGTATTTCTGTGAAATTTTCAGGGGAGCATATTACACGGTAGATGAAGGCCAGCGCGAGGCAATCAGGTCACTGAATCTACCACCACTACATGCGTTACTGCGAATTGTCGTGCCCCAAGCAGCTATCAACGCAGTACCTAATCTGTCCAATTCGATGATAGATATGCTGAAGAATACCTCTTTGCTGTATACCATCTCGGTGATGGATATCATGGCACGAGCCACGATAATCGGTTCGGAGAGCTTCAGATTTATCGAAATATACACGGATGCATTCATCGTGTATGTAGGAATAGCGATTGTGCTATTCGCATTGTTTGCTCTACTTGAACACACGTTGAAGAAAATGGTCCCCATTGCGGCATAGCCAGCGCGCAATGATCCGAAGTAGCAGATTGCAAAGCCGTCTTCCATCCGAGGTCACTTGCCATCCCACGAAAAACCACTCGAACCACACACCCTGCAGTATGAGAATTCCTTAACTACCGCTGACGCCTCCTCGACAGCTACTCTCCCAAGGGATAGCCACCACACATAGCACCTTGTCGTCCAACCCACCTTGCGTAGCTTGCAATCGACGGATGACGTTTTTTTGTGGTTCTCTCAGTCATCCAGCACTTTGATGGGATAGCCAGCACATTAGAATCAGCCAATTGCGGTCTGTCCTTCGCATCGCAGGCATTGGCACGATTCATGATCGGCAGGACCTAACTCATCACAGACTGCATTATCATCCGAATAGCAAAAATCCCGAGGAGCCATGCTCAACTCGGGATTATAAAGAGTAAACGCGGCGACGCGCTACTCTCCCACACTCTTCCGAGTGCAGTACCATCGCCGTACTAGGCCTTAGCTTCCGGGTTCGGAATGGGACCGGGCGTTTCACCTAGGCTCTGATCGCCGCAAGAAGAAAGAATACGCGAATCAAGTCTGATTGCCAAATCACGGCGTGTCGCGCACCACAAGACACTCCACAGGCAACAAGCCGTGGCAGAATAAAATCCTTCAAGACGACTTCAATCACTCACGTCAATCCTTTGACACGCCGAAATCAGAAAACGTTTTCCGTTGAAAGGAAAAACGTGCTATCGTTCTAGTCAGTTCAACAACAGCCCGTTGAACCGAAAAAATAGTCAGGCAATGGAGGCTTGCATATGAGCGTTCGCGAACACATCACCGGAGTCGGTCACGTCGGTATTCCCACCAATGATCTCGAAGGCACCATCGCGTACTACGAGAAGCTCGGCTTCGAATGTGAAGGCATTTACCCGAACGGCGAAGACCGCTGCACGTTCCTGCATCTGAACAATCTCACACTGGAGGTGTGGACCATGGATCAGCCGGCGAACGCGACCGGCGCGATCAATCATTTCGCACTTGACGTCACCGACATCGACAAGGCGTTCGAGGAAGCCGAGAAGCTGGGGCTGAACTTCGTGGAAGGTTCGGTGCAACATATCGATACATTCCACGAGAACGGCATCCGCTACTTCAACGTGCTCGGTCCGAACCACGAGACCATCGAATTCTGCCAAGTGCTATAAGACATTCCGGCCGCCACGGCGGCCGGAACACATACCACCCATAAACCGACCGATCAATACATAACCATCATCGAAATCCTTCGATGCGCGTCAAACGCAATGCGCATCGATCTCGTTGGCCTAAGCAAACGCGAATTGCGGGTTACGGCGACAAATCCACCGACATGTGGCACGCACGGTACCACACGCAAGGCGGAACAAGCGTATGCAACAACGTAGCCGTAACGTTCAGGGCCAACCCAAGCTTTACCACCGTTACGGTTGCACATCACAGAAGAAGAAGGCAACCATGACACGGCCAATCGATGCACAAACGATCGACGCCACCAGCCCCACCAGCCCCAACGCCTCCGCAGAACCTGCTTCCGACGGCGCACAGCCGAAAAAACAACGTTGGATTGAATTCCCCGACGGCTATCTCAACCGTACGCCGGTGCTGCAGTTCGCCATGACCTCGGTACTGTTCGCCATCTGGGCGATCGCTTCGAGCCTGAACGACATTCTCATCACCCAGTTCAAAGCCGTGTTCTCCTTGAGCGACCTCGCCACCGCCTTCGTGCAAAGCGCGTTCTACGGCGGCTACTTCCTCATCGCCATTCCGGCGTCGCTGTTCATCAAGAAGTTCAGCTACAAACTTGGCATCATCGCGGGCCTGAGCTTCTTCGCGATAGGTTGCTTCATCTTCTTCCCCGCCTCACGCCTGGTCACTTACGAAGTGTTCCTATTCGCCATCTTCGTGGAGGCAATCGGCCTGAGCTTCCTCGAAACCTCCGCCGACACGTATGCCACGCTGATGGGCCCGAAACGACTCGGCACCGTGCGTCTGAACATCGCACAGACCATGAACGCACTTGGCCTGATCACCGGCATCCTGCTCGGCAAATACCTCGTGTTCCAAGACTCCAACCTGCATGCGGCGATGGCGAAGATGGCTCCGGACGAGGCCAAGGCGTATGGCGCCGAACAACTCGCCCGCACACTGGAGCCCTACAAGTATCTGCTGATCGTGCTGGCTGTGCTGATCGTGCTGTTCGCCCTCACCAAGTTCCCGAAGTGCCGTCCGGCCGCCAACCCTCACGCCCCAGCCACCGAGAACAAGGTCAAGCTGAGCGAAACCCTGCGTTATCTGTTCCACAACCATCGCTTCCTTAAGGGCATCGGCGTGCAGTTCATCTACATCGGCGCACAGACCGGCATCTGGTCCTTCACCATCCGCCTTGCGCTCAATCAGGGCGGCAGCTCGATGACCGACCGCAAGGCCGCCGATTTCATGATCTTCAGCTACGTGGTCTTCTTCGTAGGCCGTCTGCTTGCCAGCTATCTGCTCTCCCGCTCCCGTGAGACCCGCGTACTCGCTACGTTCATGGCGCTTGGCTGCGTGTCACTGCTATGCGTCGCGTTCCTGCCGGGCATGGGCGCCGTGTGGGCCGCCGTGGCCGTAAGCCTGTTCCTAGGACCGGGATGGCCGACCATCTACGCCCGCACCCTGTCCACCGTCGAGGACCGCCGCCACACCGAAACCGCCGGCGCGATCATCGTGATGGCACTGGTCGGCGGCGCCGTGCTGCCGACCCTGCAAGGCGCCCTGTCCGATGCGGTCACCATGCAGTTCTCCTTCATCTTGCCGGCCATCGAGTTGCTGATCGTCGCCCTCTACTTCGTCTCCGAATTCAAGCGCGACAAGTACACGCCACAACAACTCGCCGTCATGGCCGCCACTGCGCAGCAAGGGGCCAAGTAAGTCCCACGACCGCAGGCACATTGCGGCATTTGAGCGGCGCGTTCAGGATATCGTCCCGAACGCGCCGCCGCCATCATTCGGCGACGTTCATGAGATAGAGTTACTGGCAACGAACGCCCATATGTCCCGAACGCCATTCGAACGAAAGAAGGCCGGCAATGATGATCGCTTCCTGCGGCTCGGTTACCGCACTCACTCTCGGCTTGCCGAATGCCACCGCCATTCCCGCCGAAAAAGCGAATCTTCCGAAAGGACTGTTCGCCGCGAAAGTGCCGATTTCCGCCAAGACGAAGCAACGCTTGGTCAACGACATCGAAGCGATTACGATGATTGCGCTGTTGCGCACCTCGAACACCTCGCTTGCACAGGGCTCACGCATTCCGGAAATACTGGTAATCGGTCTGCGACTGCACGGCAGAAACGCCACGATTCCGTCGGAAATCGTCGAACTGATTGCAGCGCAACGCAAGTCGGGCATCGTATTCGTCTGCGTGCACGACGCCGATTTCGAGGGTACGACGCGGCAGGAATGCGCATTTGCCATCCGTCGCGCACTGCCAGGTCGCGCCGGGCATACGCCGACATTCAATGTGTTTTCTTCGGCATGGGCTCCGGCCGGAGAGGCAATGCTATTAATCGACGACCCGTCAGTCGATTCGGTGGATGCGCTGTGGGAGTCGTTGTGTTCGCAGGTGATCTTCGAATCCTCCGACCCTACGAATCTGGACGCACGCATTGTGCGCCACACTCAGGTCGTGCAGTTGCAGGCCGATATCGACAAGCTCACGCGCGACCATCAGCGCGCCAAAAACCCCGAGCAACGCAATGAGATCTTCGCCAAGCTTCATAAGGCCAAGAAGCAGCTCGAGGCACTGAACGCACCACTGGTGCTCTGAGGTCAGAACCCCAATCTCGTGCGTCCGAACTGGTCAAGCCAGCGCAGAATCGCACCTTCGCGCAGGGCCCATGGGCAGATTTCGATCTCCTCGACGTCAAGTGCACGCATGATCTCATCAATCACCAGGCCACCGCCGACGATCTGATACGTGCGCTCCGGCGTGACGCCCGGCAATGCCACACGCTGATCAGGTGAAATCGAGGCAAGGCGAGGCAGCCAATCCTCAAGCTGAGCCCGGGTCATCACCGATGTGTCCACACGACCAGGCTGGCGCAGCACGGCACCAGCCAAGCGAGCCAATGAGCGAATCGTCTTGGACGTGCCGACCGCGTGCATCGGATGCTTCGATTTAGGGAACGCCTCGACCATCGGATCGAGGATCCTGCGAATCTGCTTGCGGGCCTTTTCAAGCTCCTGCGCATCGGCGACGCCGTTTTCCGGCAGGAATTCGCGGGTAACGTGGCCGGCGCCAGCAGGTACGCTCAGTGCCACGGTCGGGTCTTCATCGGAACCCATGGCCACTTCGAGCGATCCGCCACCGATGTCCAGAACGAGCAGGCGTCCGGCATCCCATCCATACCAGCGACGAGCGGCAAGGAAGGTAAGCCGTGCCTCATCGACGCCGGACAGCACGGTGACCGGCTGGCCGATAGTCTCCTCGATGCGGCGCAGAATCTTGCCGCCGTTAGGCGCTTCGCGCAATGCGGAGGTGGCAAGCACGAGCAGCTGGGTGATTTCATACTCTTCGGCAAGCTTCATCGCCTTTTGCACGGCCTCGAGCACGGCTTCGACGCCGGCCTTTCTGATAGTGCCATCTTCCTTGAGGTATTGCATCAGGCGGACAGTGCTCTTCACACTCGCCTCCGGCTCGGGCCGGGCTCCCGGGGCCGCATCAACGATAAGCATGTGCACCGTATTCGAACCGATATCGAGCACGCCGAGTCGTGTAGCGTGCGAGCGTAAATTCACCATGCCTCCATAGCATAGCAACTTAAGCGATTAAGTTCATGTGCGACATGCCCTCGCGATTCTTCCACCGCGCAACGGCCTCTCATATGCCAAACGGAAAGCCGTTTGCCCTCCAGCATTCAATCCGAAGCACCGGGCACATACACGACGGAAACCTCATCAATCAGACAAGTACGCTACCGGCACGCAGCCCGGCCACAAAATCGCCGAGACGCTTCAAGCCCTCGCGCAAAGCCTCGCGGGAGGCCGCATACGACAGACGCACATGCGTATCGGCCGTAGCCTCACCGAAGTCACGTCCCGGAGTCAACGCGATATGCGCCTCCTTCAGAGCACGTTCGCAGAACGTCCACGCATCCAGACCCGTATCGGAAATGTTGAAATACGCATAGAACGCACCATTCGGCTCGACCTCCAACGGCAAACCGATTTCAGCCAGACCGTCAACCACGATGCGCCGACGCTCCAGCAGCTCCTGACGGCGTTCCTCACACACAGCCAACGTTTCCGGCGTAAAGCACGCGAGCGCCGCATGCTGGGTGGGCGTATGCGCGCATAGGAAAAAATTGGTGGCAAGGTCATCCATGGCTTCAAGCGCATATTCAGGCACAACCATCCATCCCAAACGCCAGCCGGTCATGCCGAAGAACTTGGAGAAGCTCGAGCAGACAATGGCATCCGGATCGCATGCCAGCACGGATTTCACATCGGAACCGTCAGGTTCACGATCGGCCAGATCCAAGTAGGTCTCGTCGACGATACGCCATGCACCACGTTCACGAGCCAGCTCGCACACGGCCTTCAACGTGTCGAAGGCGATGGTGGTACCGGTCGGATTCGATGGCGAGGTGATCATCACGGCCTTGGTGCGTTCCGACCAGTATTCCCTGCATGATTCCGGCGTCAGATGGAATCGAGTGGCCGCACTGGTCGGCACATCCACGACTTTGCCGCCGAACGCGCGCACCAGTTCGCGATTGCACGGATAGGACGGGTCCGCAATCAACACCTCGTCACCCTCATTCACCGTCAGCGCAGCGGACAGCAGCAGTGCCGTGGATCCGCCTGCGGTGATCGCAATACGTTTCGGATCGACGTCGACGTGGTGACGCTCCCTGTAGAAGTCGGAAATCGCCTGACGCAGTTCCGGCAGACCCATCGCGGCGGTGTATGGCAGCGGGCGGCCATCGTACTGTTCACGCATCGCATCGCGCACCGCAGGTGGGGCGCCGAAATCCGGTTCGCCCAGACTCAGCTTGACCACGTCGGTGCCGGCCGCGATCATCTCATCGGCCATTGCGCCGAAAACCATGGCGCGGAACGGATTGGCTATTTGCGCACGGTGCGATATCCGCGGCAACGAGGCAGCGGTAACAACGGTTCGTGCGATATCTTCAGCGTTTCCCATATCTTGGTTCTAACGGCGAGACACGACAAGCCAACCCTTTTTCGTGGTAGTCGCCCACATAATGCGCAGGAATTCCTCAAACATCGGGACTGCCTGGCCTACCGTCTTCTACGTCATCATCCCCTACGGCATCATCCCCGACGGCATCGTTAACGTCGCCGGCATCGGCCATGATCTCGCGATATAGCCGTTCGAGTCGCTCCTCACGCACCTTCTTGCCGAGCTCGCATTCCCATACGACAATCACCCGCCAACCCATCGCCTCAAGTTCGGCATGCTGCTTGGCGTCGCGATCACGGTTGCGCAGCAGTTTCGCGCTCCAGAACTCCACGTTCGACTTCGGCATGGCATGCTTCGTACAATCTTCATGCATATGCCAGAAGCATCCGTTGACGAACACGACGGTATGGTACTTCGGCAACACCACGTCAGGGTGCCCTGGATAGCGCTTGTCGTTCTTACGGAATCGCAGGCCCTTGGCGAACAGGAAACTACGCACGAGCGTTTCGATCGACGTGTCCTTGCCCCGAATATGCGACATGATGTAGCTTCGGGTGCCACGTTCGTACTTTTCGACTCTTTTTCCCGCCACGGCCCCATTATGGCAAAAGACCCAGGATCATTCGGCGTAATCTGGTACATAGCAACGCAATCTGGCAAATCAGACGGGTTCAAGGAGGACTCTTATGGCACAAGTGAACGTGGCCATTCTCGGCGCAGGCCGAATTGCGCAGAGCATGGCCGAAACATTGGTGAAGATGGCGGCCGATCCGCGTTATACGGATCTGGTCTCGCCGTATGCGGTCGCGGCACGCGACGGCGAGCGTGCAGCCACCTTTGCCGCACAGTACGGCTTCCCTGTTTCGTATGGCTCGTATGAGGAGCTTGCCGCCGATCCGAATGTGAATCTGGTCTATATCGCGACCCCGCATAACCTGCATGCCGAACAGGCCATATTGTGCATGAGGGCGGGTAAGGGAGTACTGGTCGAGAAGGCGTTTGGCGCGAATGCAGCCCAGACCCGCGCAATGCTCGATGCATCGCGTGAGACCGGCATGTTGTGCGCCGAGGCAATCTGGACGCGCTATATGCCCTCACGTACAATGATCGATGACATTCTCGCCTCCGGCACCATCGGCGAAGTGACGGCCATCAACGCCAATCTGTGCTACCCCACCACGGCGAAGGCGCGCATCACCGATCCGGCTTTGGCCGGCGGCGCATTATTGGATGTTGGCGTATATCCGATCAACTTCATCGACATGATCATGCACAATGCGCCGATTGCGCGCGTGGAGTCGTCGATGCGAGCGTATGAGACCGGCGTGGATGCCCATAATTCCATGACATTCTATTATGAGAATGGCGTAATGGCCACGGCGCAAAGCTCCATTCTGTGTCATTCGGACCGTATGGGCGCCGTTTGGGGCACGGACGGCTATCTGACCTGCGAGAACATCAACAACGTCGCCTCAATCGACGTGCATGACGGCAATCATCAGATCAAGGCCCACTATGACGTTCCGCCACAGCTAACGGGCTACGAGTACGAGGTTGCAGCCTCCGCACAGGCCATGCTTGATGGTCACCGCGAATGCGAGGCCATGCCCCACGCTGACACCCTACGCATCATGGAACTCATGGATTCGCTACGTGCCGACTGGGGCCTGACGTATCCATTCGAAGCTTAGCAATACCCCCTAAAACACTATCTCGCCGCCGCGTGAGCACTTTGCCTCATATGAGAAGCAACCCGTAAGCAGGCATTGACGAAAAGTGCCGATTTTCCGCGCTTTTCATTTTTCCCAAAACGCAGGCAACGCAACTCTTGCTCACACAGCGGCGAGATAGTGTTTTAGGGGGTATGTGGTCATCACGACAACAGGCGGCTACCGTTTGCCGTTACCTTCAATAGCGGCCATGACAGCCAGAATGCATGTCACCGAATACGCCCGGGCATGCCCCGAATGATTCGGAAGACGCGGCCTCTCCTGGTTTTTGCACTGAATATGATGAGCCGCCGCACATGTCGGTACGCATATTCTTTCCTCCCCGTTGTATCCTGGTCCTGATTTCCTCTGACGAAGATGAGAGAGAGCATGACCGAAGCAACACCAGCCAAGCAACAACCACGCAACATCATCAACGTTGTAGGCGCAGCCATCGTCCGCAACGGTAAGGTGCTGTGCGCTCAACGTGGCGAAGGCAAGTCGCTGGCCGGTTTCTGGGAATTCCCCGGAGGCAAGATCGAACCGCACGAAACCGCGCGCGAGGCATTGCATCGTGAGATCGAAGAGGAGTTGCTGTGCGAGGTCGAGGTTGCAGATGAAGTGTGCACATCCTCCTACGATTACGACTTCGGCACCGTTGTGCTTACCTCGTTCGTCTGCTATCTGCTGAACGGCACCCCTCGACTGACGGAACACCATGAAATCCGTTGGCTTTCGCCAGATGAGATGCTCACGTTGGATTGGGCGCCCGCCGACCGCGAAGCGGTGCAACTGATCTGTGCGATGGATTTCACAAGAAAGTGACGGCAGACGATGGCGGACGATGGCTGGCAGCAGAATTCTTCTCTGATCGAATCGCTTCTTTCGGGTTTCGTGGAAAAGAAAGACGATGTCGATCCACAATACGAGCCGATGCTGATCGCGAACCATGATGGCAGGACCATGGAATATGCGATCAAGGATGAACTTGGCCGCAGTCAGAATTTCGACATGTCCGTTGCCTTCGTCAGTCAGGGCGCCTTGCAGACGCTGAAGCAGAATTTCCTTGATTTTGCCGACAGCAACGACCATCGGTCCGGCAGAATCATCACGTCTACCTTCAACTACTTTAACTCCCCGAAGGCTTTCGCCGAACTACTGAAGCTACAGCAGGAAACAGGCATCCAAGTACGGATCTGGCAGCCCGGTCAGACCGACGAGACCGAAAACACCGCCGATTTCCCATATCATCCAAAGGGTTATGTCTTTCACCATTCGGATGATGACGAACCGCTCTACTCCACATACATCGGCAGCTCCAATCTCACCATCAACGCGCTGAATTCCAATCGTGAATGGAATCTGAGAGTCGCAACCACCGATACCAGCGGCCTGGCCGAACAGCTCACTGCTGAAATCAACTCCCAGATCAGCGAATCGAAGCCACTCACCGACGCATGGCTCAAACTGTATGAGGAGGATTTCAAAAGGTACGCGCCACCGCGCCGACCAAATCGCAGGCAGACACAGGATGCAGGAACCATCACGCCGAATGCCATGCAAGTCGAAGCGTTGATGAATCTTGCGCAACTGCGCAAACAGGGCGAAAGCCGAGCAATCATCATTTCCGCGACCGGCACCGGCAAAACATACCTATCCGCATTTGACGTCCGTCAATTCAAGCCAAAACGCATGTTGTACATTGCACAGCAGGAACAAATCCTGAAAAAGGCCAAGGAATCATATCAGAAAGTACTCGGTTGCCCCGCTAAGGAACTCGGCCTGTTTTCCGGCATCAGCAAGGAACACGATCGCAAATACCTGTTCGCGACCGTACAGACGATGTCCCGCCCGGAAGTGCTTGTGCAGTTCGGCAAAGACGATTTCGATTACATTCTGATCGATGAAGTACACCATGCGGCAGCTGACTCGTACAAACGAATCATCGACTACTTCACCCCGGATTTCATGCTCGGTATGACCGCAACGCCGGAACGTACCGACGGAGCCAATATCTTCGAGCTATTCGGCAACAACGTGGCGTATGAGATCCGTTTGCAGCGGGCGCTTGAAGAGAACATGCTCTGCCCGTTTCATTATTACGGGGTTCACGAGTACATTCAGGAAGCCCCGAACGGCAGATTGCTCGGCAAGCAGATCAAGGCGAGCGACTGGACTGAGCAGGAACGCAACGATCTGTCTCATTGGCTCGAGGAGCTCACCAGCCCAAGCCGCGTGCGCTATATCATCGACAAAATCCAGTTGTACGGCGAAGCCGGCACCGACGTGCAAGGTCTGGTCTTCTGCAGTCGGCGCGAAGAGGCGAAGCGCCTGTCCGCTTTGTTCAATCAGCAGATCAACCAACAGGCGGAACGTCCGTATCGCACAAAGGCGATTACCGGCGAACATCCCCAAGCGGAGCGTGATCTTGCCGTTGAACAACTGGAGAATGGCGAGCTGGATTACATTTTCACGGTCGACCTGTTCAATGAAGGTGTGGATATTCCGCATATCAACCAGATTGTGATGCTCCGGCAGACCCAGTCGAGCATCATCTTCACGCAACAGCTTGGACGCGGACTGCGTAAGGCAAGCGGCAAGGATTCGGTTGTCGTCATTGATTTCATCGGCAATTATGCGAATAACTATCTGATTCCGATCGCACTGTATGGCAATACCGGCGATCGCGACGTCGCCCGTAAGAACCTGCAGCGCGAGACGATCGGCATTTCTTCGATCAGTTTCGACAAGATCGCCCGCGAGCGCGTGCTGGCTTCGCTCGATACCGCCGACTTGTCGAATATGCAGTTGCTCAGCCGTCAATACCAGCAGATGCGGTATGAGCTGGGTCGCATTCCGATGCTCATGGATATCGCACGACGTGACGCTTCGCTGGTATACACCATGGCTGCAAAGAATGATGATTACCTATCGTTTGTACGTTCTCGCGAAAAGAGCCTTTCTCGCGGCAGGCATGCGACTGCTTCGTATCTGGAACAACTTGAGCCGACTTCCGAGGTGCACAATGGCATGTTGAAGATGCTGACCGCCACGCAACTTCGTGGATTGCGACCTCACGAGCTGCTGATTTTGGCGGTACTGTGCGGATTGGATTGGAATGCGATTGATCCCGAATGCAGCGAGCGGTCGTCTACAGCGTTTCATTCCGCCAAGACTTTGGATTCGTTGGGCATTGCCGATCTCCAGAAGCTACTGCCCGAGCTTTTTCCTGGCGCCGATAATAGCGAACTGCAGTGGCGGTCCGCATTGGCAACACTTGACTACTCATATTTCATTGCCGCGAACAGCCAGCGTTTTGGGAAGACTCCGTTCATTACCGTCGACAATGGCGAGCGTTGCAGACTCTCTGATGTATTTGTTGAACAACTGGACAATCCGACATTCAACCTGTTCTTTGAGGACACCGTCAAAGCCGGTCTGTGTAACGCACTGACTCTGGAACGGAACGCGGTGAAGCATCGAATCGCGCAAAATCATGGATTTATCTATGGCGAGAAATACAGCGTCTTCGATGTGATGCGGCTGTGTGGCTGGCAAGCCGAGCAGGTGCCGCAGAACGTCGGCGGCTACAAGCTTGACTCTCTCACCAATACGTTGCCGATCTTCATCAAGTACGAGGCGAGTCAATATGGTGATCGTTTTCTTGACTCCGGTGAAATCGAATGGTTCAGCAAAAACAACCGGTCGTTGAAATCCAACGAATTCCGGTGGCTGCTTGATGGAACCGAACGCCCTCTGACATGGCAGGATCGCCACTTTGTGCCGATCTTCATCCGGCGCAAGGCAGAGGAAAAAGAGACTTCATACTACTTTGTCGGCAATGCGGCGTCATTGCATGATGTACGCGAATCCGTCAATGTCGGTGAGGATGGCAAGGAATCCAAGGTAGTCATCTCCACGCTCAAACTCATGAAGCCCGTCGACCCGGAGCTTTACCGCCACCTTACTGGCAAATCCGCACTGTGACTGTTGGGCTCACGAGCATGGACGGGCCGCAACACCATGGACGCGCGGCCCAAACGTTTTACTCATTCATGTGTTTCGAGAAGATGCTCCCGCAGGAATGGCACCGCAGAGTCGACCTCGCCGCGTCTGGTCCCCTGAGTCACATAGCGTCGAACAAGACGTTCGCGAATTCACCTGATATGAGCCTTCATTCACGAGGCCAGCGATACGCCGTATCATCTCAGCCAGACCTGAAATGTTCGTTTGAACAGAAATATAACACATCATCGCAGAAGAAAAAGAACACGCTCAATGTTAACTTTTCTCATATTATTTTATCTGCTATCAATCATTGGAATCACAACGTTTTTCCGCTAATACAGACCACAAAAGGGTGAATTACAGCGTTTTCTTACTTACTGGAGCATGCTATGGTTGTTCTCGGAAGCATTGAGCAACCACTATCACCACACACGCAAACCGAGTTTCAATGTTCATTTTGCATACGAAAAGAACATTAAAACGCACATATCATATGTACACAAAAGTACAAATCCACGAAAGGAACATCATCATGGCAGACGAGAAAACCATCATCAATGTGGATCTCAGCATGTTCGGACAGGATGCCGACGCCAAAACCGCCGCAGCCAACAAGGTCGCCAAGGAGCTCGGCATCAGCGACGAGGCCCTCGCTCAGGTCGAGGATTTCAAGCGCGCCCTCACCGCCCATAATGCTTGGGATCTACCGTTCATGGGCTATGTGAACGAAGATGGTTACGGCTATGCCTACGTGCCGGATGCGGCCATCACCATGAATCCGTACTGGGACGCTCACAAGGAATTCATGAACCTGCCGTATGACGTACAGACCGCATTCGCTATCCGCATGCTGTTCACGCATCGTCCTGTCGACCGTTACGGCGCCGACATGTTCCTGCACTATCATCGCGGCTTTGAAGTCAATTTCGTCGGATCAGGCGCCAACAAGTACTGAGATTCGTCACTCATTGCGCCAACGCAACGTAACGGCGGAAGAATCTCATCACGGAACGACGGAGATTGTTTTCACACGATGTTTCACGCTTGACCTCCCGTGTATTTCCCTAGTGTTGCACCGTCTCATGATGTAGCCTGTACAGTGCATTGCCTGGTCTATTACGGGAAAGGCGGGCGCATGAGCAACGCACACGGCAGAATCAACCGTCGGCAGGAGGTCGATGATCTCATCGATTACGTCAACAATGGTTGGTTGCGAACAGGGGAATTCGATGGTCCGACGTTCCTGTGGAATCATCTGATCCGTGAAGCGTCCCAAAAGGACGCCGAAAATCGCAACAATGTACCTGTGGCGCAGCTTTCCGATGCCGATAACGTAATCAGCATGCCCATGCAATGGTATTTCGATTCCATCGCCGCCATCGTGCCCACCGCCGAACGCACCGACACCGGCGTAGAGATGCCTCGCATGGACATGCCGACTTTTCACCTCGATTCACAGGCCCTTTCCGGCGTGGATGCCGTAGTCGGTAACGCCGTGGTGAGTACGCGCTGGCTTGACGCAGTCGGTAACCTCGCCAAGGCCGTAGAGATGACGGCCCGTTTTGTAGGCAACGTCGCCGACCGTGACAACGAGGGATTCGATTATCTGAAAGATCTCATCCAAAACGTGCGCGTATATATGGATGCCGTGGCCTGCAACGCCGATCCTATGACCGGAGAGCAGTCGCTACGTATGATTACGCAGGTCGCATGCAATGATGACTTCCGACTCAACGCCATGCAAATGGTGGAGCTGCTCTCCTGCGGCCTGTCGTTCGCGCAATGGGACGATACACGCATGTTCGCCTACGATGCATTGAACAAGGCGATGGCCACGATGAGTGAATTCGCTGCTTCCGCAGCAGACACCACCACGGACGCGGAGTCTCACAAAACCAGCGATTCCAATGAATCCACGCCTTTGGCGGAACTTAAGACCGACATAGACCTTTTCCAAATGGATTCCTCGCTTTCCGAGGAGGAGTTGAAGGATCTTGCCATGCTTGATCCGGCGTTGCTGACGGAGAAGGAAATCGCCGAGACTGCGCAGAACCAGTTTGATCATGCCGTACAATTTCTCCGTCATGATCTGATGCGCATCAGCGGCGATGCTGACGAGGCCGATCGCTTCCTGCGGGACAACCACACTTCCGAACCACTCGCCGATGCTTATGCGGCTCGCCTGATTGCCGCGGAACGTTGGCAGGATCTGCTGAATTTCGCGGATCTGGTACAGCGAGACAAGCCGAACCAGTGCACGGTCATGTTCCCTGAAGAGGTTGTGCCCTATGAGTGGGAGACGATTCGCGAAGCAGCATATGAAGCACTTGGACGCCGCGATGAATTGATCGCCATGTATCAGGAACGTCTGGATGACACGTATGGCCCGAACACGGCCCTGAACCACATGAAACTCGAAGCTTGGAAGAACACGCCTGATAGGAATCAGTGATTCCGAATAGTTTCCAGAAAATGCTTACCCTGCTGAAAGAAAAGCAGCTTTCTCTGGCCGGTGCTGTTCAGAACTTCACCGATCCCGGCACAGACAAAAGCTACATGCTATTCCCCATCCGCAGGTTGTGACAGAGAAAGAATGAAAGCACAACAGTTAGATTACAAGAATTATCAGATGCAATGCCCTCTAGAGAACAAAAGAAAGCATATACAAAAAAGGCGGGGTCCCAATGGGTACCCCGCCTGAAC
>NZ_AZYA01000038.1:0-702 GCF_000513015.1 Bifidobacterium sp. MSTE12
CAATGGCGTATATCGAGATGGTGCATAGCTCCAAGCGTTATCAGATGGGTTCCACGACCATCGTTGCGAACGATGATGTGAGTTTCGGCATCGAGAAGGGTGAGCTGGCGATCATTCTGGGCGCTTCGGGTGCGGGCAAGTCGACGGTGCTCAACATTCTGGGCGGTATGGACACCAATTCCGAGGGCAGGGTCGTCGTCGACGGGCGGGACATCTCTGGCTATTCGGCCAAGCAGTTGACGGCCTATCGGCGTACGGACATCGGTTTCGTGTTCCAGTTCTACAATCTGGTCGCCAATCTGACGGCCAGGGAGAACGTGGAACTGGCCTCGCAAATCGTGGCCGATGCCATGGATCCGGTGAAGGCGTTGGCGGACGTGGGGCTTGCCGACCGTGTGGATAATTTTCCTGCGCAGTTGTCGGGTGGCGAGCAGCAGCGTGTGGCGATCGCGCGTGCGGTGGCCAAGAATCCGAAGATCCTGTTGTGCGATGAGCCGACGGGCGCGTTGGATTACAACACGGGGAAGCAGGTGTTGCGGATTTTGCAGGATATGAGTCGTGAGAATGGTGCGACGGTGGTGATCGTGACGCATAATTCCGCCATCGCGCCGATCGCCGATCGTGTGATCCGCATGCATGACGGCCGCGTCACCGCGGTCGAGACCAACGAGCATCCCATGGACATTCAGGAACTCGAATGGT